>JACDGQ010000254.1 GCA_013821615.1 Planctomycetota bacterium | reverse complement strand
CTCCACGCCCCCACCCCCGCCTGGCGGCAGCGCCGCGTCTTCGGGCAGCGGCGGCGGTAAGGCCTGCGGCGCCGGCTCGGGCATCGGGGCGCTGATCATGGCGTTCCTGGCGCTGGCGCGACTGCGGCTGCGCGGTTCGCGACGTGGCTGAGCGGGAGCCTCCAAGCCGACCCCGGTGATGATTCCGTCAGCGTCCGTCCCAGGAGCACCCTGCTCAGGATGGTACGCGGTGACCTTCATCTACCCGGATGGCGTCGGTTTCCGGAGAATCCACCACTGCAGGGCGGTACCCCCGAGCCTGTTACTCAGCGTGCGGAGCTCGGCGAGGCCGGTTCCTCTTCGACCCCCTGCCGCTGGCACCACGCCGCCAGCGGGCAGCGCGCGCAGCGCGGCTGGAGGCGCCGGCAGCAGTCGCGCCCCAGGCGGATGAGCTGGTGGCAGAGCGGCACCCATTGGTGGGGCGGAAAGCGCGCGGTGAGCGCGCGCTCGGCCAGCAGCGGGTTTTCCTGCGCGGTCCACCCCAGCCGGCAGGTGATGCGCTGGACGTGGACATCCGCGGCGACCGCCGGGATGCCGAAGGCGTTGCCCAGGACCACCGCGGCGGTCTTGCGGCCCACCCCGGGCAGGCGAACCAGCGCCTCGCTCGACTCGGGCACGCGGCCGTGGTGCAGGCGCATGACCGCACGCGCGGCCTCGACGATGGCGCGCGCCTTCTGGCGGAAGAGCGGCACCTGGCGCACCGCGCGCTGCAGGTCGCGGTGGTCGAGGACGGCGAAGGCATGCGGCCCGGTGTAGTGCTCGTTGAGCACCGCCATGACCTTGTTGACCTGGAAGTCGGTGGCGCGCGCCGACAGGATCGCCGCCACCAGCAGCTCCCACGGGGTGCGCGCCGCGAGTTCGCAGCGCGCTTCCGGATAGGACGCCGCCAGCGCCCGCCCGATCGCCGCCGTGACCTCATCCCCGACCGGCATGGCTATCCCGCATGCTCACCATGCTGCCGCCACCCGTCCCCGGTAAAAGCCGTGTTCCGCCCGCGTCTGCCCCACCGGCGATGCCGCTCTCGCCGCACGCTCGCGGGTATCCGTCACTCAAGGACTGCTCTTTCGCGCTGCGCGACCGTGCGTCCAGCACCCGCCCCCGCCTGGCCATCTGCTCTCGGGGGGCAGTGCCGCAGGCACGTTGTTGGGGGGCCGTAGCCCCCCCCCAAACTTAAAGTCCGAACTCGGCGGACAACGCCACGAACCCCTCGGCGAAGCGCTGCGCGATCACCACCTCGCCGCGCAGCGGCCGCGGTGAACCAGCGTTGACCTCAGAGATGCGGAACCTGACGTCCAGGCCGAAGAGCACGGTGAGCAGATCGTTGGTGATCGCGACACCGAATTCCTTGGCTGCCTCGATCGCGCTGACCGGACGGCCCTCAAGGTCGACGACCGCGGCCATGGTCTTGCCGATCTGGCGGGTCAACCCGCGGCTCAGCCCGATGCTCACTGCGCCGGAGCGCGGGCCGGCGAAGCGCACCTCGACCACCAGTTCGAAGCCTTCGGCACCGGGCGCCGGGATCACCGCCTCGGGGGTCAGGCCACCAACCGACACGCCGATGCGGCTGAGCGCTTCGGAGCACGCCAGCTGGCGCGCCTCATGCGCGGTGGCCTGCTCCTGGATGGCGGCGCGGCGCTTGCGGCCCGCGGCAGGCTTGGCCTTGATGCCAGGGGGCGTACGACGACGCATGGGGGCGGCTCCCGCTGACGTACCCCCGCTGACGGTTGCGAATGCAAGCGGATTGGTGGCTGTCATACCCCGACGCAGTAGCGAACCCCATGCCGACTTGAGGGAGAGCCCAACACATGACTTAGCATGAAACCTGTCGCACGTCAGAGACGTGGTGCACTGACCGCTCGGGGCAAAATGGCGGTTCGCCCCGGTGATTTGCCGTGTCCCCGTATAGAGACAGCGGAAACCGTCCGGCGACAGGTCGCAACCCTCAGCGCATGCCGTACTTGTTGATCAGGCGCAAAAGCGCGGTGCGACTCATCTTCAGCGTGCGCGCCGCCTCGCTGGTATTGCCGCGCGCGCGCACCAGCGCGCTGCGGATGGCGATCCGCGACCAGTCCTCGGCCGCACGCGCGCGGCCCTGCTTGTACGCCAGGAACGCCGAACCGGCCGGGATGGCGTCGAGATGCTCGCTGCCCAGCGTCAAGCCGCTCGCCGGGACGCCGCCACCCATCGACTGCGCGGCGGCGGTGGCGCGCGCCAGGGCGCGCTCGAGGGCGTTGGCGAGTTCGCGGACGTTGCCTTGCCAGCCGCGCGCAAGGAGCTGGGCGAGCGCGGTGGCAGAGATCGCATGGCGCACGCCGCTCGGCACGCCGCGCGCCAGGATCGCATGGACGATCTGCGGGATGTCCTCGGGATGCTCGCGCAGCGGCGGCAGGTTGACGTGCAGCACGTGCAACCGGTAGTACAGGTCCTCGCGGAACTGCCCGGCCGCGACGCGCTCGTCGAGACGGGTGTTCGAGGCGGCGATGATGCGCACATCGCTGGCCTCGGCGTGTTCGGAGCCGAGCGGCCAGATCTCGCGCGCTTCGATGGCGCGCAGCAGCTTGGGCTGCATCGCCAGGGGCAGCGAGTTGACCTCGTCGAGCAGCAGCGTGCCGCCGCGCGCCATGGCGAAGCGCCCGCGTTTGCGCTGGCCCGCGCCGGTGAAGGCGCCGGCCTCGTGGCCGAACAGCTCGCTCTCGACCAGCTCTTGCGGGATCGCCCCGCAGTTGATCGCGACGAAGGGTCCGGCGGCGCGCCGCGACAGCTGGTGGATGGCGCGCGCGGCCAGCTCCTTGCCGGTGCCGGTCTCGCCGGTGATCAACACCGGCGCGTCCGAGCCGGCCGCGACATCGATGTCGCCGTAGACCCGGCGCATCACCGGGCTGGTGCCGACCAGGTCGCCGCGTCCGGCGCCGGCGGCGGCGCGCAGCGCCAGGGTGTGGTCGACCTCGCGCAGGTGCAGCAGCAACTCGTCGGGATCGAAGGGCTTGGTCAGGTAGGCGCGCGCGCCCAGGCGCATGGCCTCGACCGCCGAGGCGATGGTGCCGTAGCCGGTCATGACGATCACCTCAAGTCCCAGGCGGCGGCTGCGCGCCTCGCGCAGCAACGCGATGCCGTCGAGGTCGGGCATGCGCAGGTCGGTGACCAGCACGTCGGTGTCGCTGACCTTGGCCAGGGCCTGGGTGCCGTTGGCGGCCCCGACCACGACGTGGCCGGCGCGCCGCAGCAACTCCTCGAGGGCGCTGCGCAGGGCCTCATCGTCGTCGGCGAGCAGGATCTTCATGGCTGGTCCAGGATTGGCTCTGGCGGACTTTGCACGACCCCACGGCATGGGCAAGACCAGCTCCGCTCAGCCCGGTGCACCGACCGGGCGCGAGCGTTCGTTCACCGGCAGGAGGATGCGGAAGGCGGCACCGCCGGTCGGCAGGTTGGCGGCCTGCAGCTCGCCGCCATGCGCTTCGCAGATGCGCCGCGCCACCGTCAGGCCCAGGCCGGTGCCGTTGACCTTGGTGGTGAAGAAGGGCGTGAACAGCTTCTGCGGGTCCTCGCCCAGGCCGGGGCCGTCGTCCTCGATGGCGATGCTCAGGCGCTGCTCGTCGAGGCGCGCGACGAGGCGCACGTGGCAGCCACGGGCGAGGGCCTGGCAGGCGTTCTCGAGCAGGTTGATGAGCACCTCTTGGAGCTGGTCGGCGTCGCCCGAGATCACCGGCAGGTCGTCGGGGACCTCGACCGCGAAGCGGATGCCCTTGGCCTTCATGCGCCCGGCGAAGAGGTCGGCCACGGTGCGGATGAGCGGCGTGGCCTGGACGTGGCCATCGCCGGTCTCGCGCTGGCGGGCGAAGCCGAGCAGGTTGCGCACGGTGCGCGCGATGCGGTCGACCTGCTCGCCGATCATCACCAGGTTGCGGCTGACGTCGGGCAGGTGCGCAAGGTCGCTGCGCAGCAGGCCGAGCCACGCCTTGATCGCGGCGATCGGGTTGTTGACCTCGTGCGCCACCACCGCCGCCATTCGCCCGACGGTGGCGTCGCGCTGCGCTGCGGCCAGCGCCGCCTCGCCGCGCTTGCGCTCGGTGATGTCGGCGACCATCGCCACCATGCTGGTGACCACCCCGTCGCCCCCACGCAGCGGTGCGACCGCCAGGCTCAGGAAGATCGGGCTGCCGTCGCGGTGGCGGCGCTTGACCTCGATGCCGAGCAGGGTCTCGCCGGCCATGGCGCGCTCGCGCAGCAGGCGGAATTCGCGCTGCGCCTCCTCGTCGACGATCGGCAGCGGCCGGCCCATGACCTCGTCCTCGCGCCAGCCGAACAGGCGCTCGGCGGCGGGATTCCACACCGACTGCACCAGGCCGGCGCCGTCGACGATGTAGATCGCCAGGGGCGAACCCTGGATCATGGTGCGCAGGATGTCGTGGGCGCGCTGCAGCGACTCCTCGGCGCTCTTGCGGCTGGTGACGTCGGTGAGCACGCCGTGCACGAACTGCCCGCGCGCCGGGTCGCCGGTCACCACCTGGGCCTCGTCGGCGACCCACACCACGCGCCCGTCCGCGGCGAGCAGGCGGTACTCGATGGCGAGCGGCTGGTGGTCCTGCACGGCCGTGGCGCGCGCCGCCAGCACGCGCATGCGGTCGACGGGCAGCAGGCGGTTGACGTAGAAGGCGGGGTTGGTGATCCAACTCTCGGGCGGGAACCCGGTCAGGCGCGCGATCTGCGGGCTCAGGTAGAGCATGCTGCTGCAATCGTCGAGCGCGGCGATGTAGGTGACGATCGGGATCTGCTCGATGAGCGTGCGGTAGCGCGCCTCGGCCATCAGCAGGTCCTGCTCGGCGCGCTGGCGCTCGAGGCGCGTGCGCAGCGCCTGCACGCCATAGGAGAGGTTCTCGGCCAGCTCACGCAGCAGGTCCACCTCGTCGCGGTCGAAGGCTCCGACCTCGGCCGAGCAGATGATCAGCACCGCGAAGCTGCCGCCGGCCACGCGCAGCGGCAGGCTGATGATCGCGGCCAGGCCGCGGCTGGCCGCGGTGGCGCGCCATTCCGGAAAAGTGCCATCGTCCTCGTCGAGGCGGGCGATGGCGATGGTCCCGGTCTTGATGCAGGTCCCGGCGGGGTGGGCGGCGGCGCGGTCGTCGCCCCAGCCGATGCGCAGGCGCGCGATGTCCTCGGTGCGCAGACCCGCCATCACCACCGGTATCACTGCGCGCGCCGGGCCCTGGTCGGCGGCGCCCACCCAGGCCAGGCGGTAGCCGCCGCGCGCCACCACGATGCGGCAGACCTCGCCGAGCAGGTCGTGCTCGCTCGCGGCGCGGTGCAGCGCCTGCGCGGCCT
>JACDGQ010000253.1 GCA_013821615.1 Planctomycetota bacterium | reverse complement strand
GTCGCCGCCGCAGCGCGCTGCGCCTGGCTCGCGACCGGCACCACCGTCTTGGCGGTCATGTCGACGACGCTCACGACCGCTGCCCCCCCGACCGCGTTGCGCGTCGCCGAGGTCGCGCCCGGATCAGCCGGCGAGCCGGTCGAGACCAGGGTGGCGATGGTGGTGTGGTCGGCGCCGGTGCCGTGCGCGTGCCCGACCAGCTCTGGGACGGTATGCGGCACGTGCAGGCCCTGGCCGACCAGCGCGATCAGCTCGTTGGCGAGCTGCTGCGCCGAGGCTGGACGGTCATCGGGACGCTTCGCCAGGCAGCGCCGCACCAGCGCGGCGATCGGCTCGGGCACGGCCGGGTTGATCATGGCGATGTCGGGCACCGGCTCGTCGAGATGGGCGCGCAGCATCGCCATGGTGTTCTCGGCCTTGAAAGGCGTGCGTCCGGCGAGCATGTGGAACCAGGTCGCGCCCAGGCTGTAGAGGTCGCCGCGAAAGTCGGTGGGCTCGCCCCGGCAGGCCTCCGGCGGCATGTAGGACGGGGTGCCGAGCAGGGTCCCGCCCATGGTCATGGAGGTCGAGTCGACCGCCTTGGCCAGGCCGAAGTCGGTGAGCTTGGCCACCCCCTTCTTGGTCATCATGATGTTGTCGGGCTTGATGTCGCGGTGCACCACGCCCTGCTCGGCGGCCGCGGCCAGACCCTCGGCGGCCTGCAGTGCGACGCTCGAGGCCAACCGCCAGTCGAGCGGTCCGGTCATGTACTTCTTCAGGCTCGCGCCGCCCTCGACCAGCTCCATCACCAGCAGGTAGTGCGCGTTGGCGTTGCCGTCGGCGTACTGGCCGAACTCGTAGACGCCGACCACGTTGGGCGCCTGGATGCGGGCGATGCACTGCGCCTCGCGCTCGAAGCGGGCGACGTTGTCCGCGTCGTTCGCGAGGTGCTCGGCGATGCGCTTGACGGCGACGGGGCGCTTGAGCGAGACCTGGGTCGCCAGGTAGACCTCGCCCATCGCCCCGCGGCCGAGCAGGCCTTCGATGAGCAAGCCGCCGATGCGCGTACCATTCGGGATCATGTCCACTCCGCTGCCTGGACACTTTTCCACCAGGACGGCAAATGCAACGCCGCCCGCCCACGCAGTGGGGAAACCCCTTGCCCTGCCCGGCCGGCGCTTTCGCCATCTGGAGGACCGGGGGTGTCACGGCGCGACGGAGCCCGCCGCCGGGTGCGGTCGTCCGCGGCTGCGACCTCGCCGGCGACACAGCGCCACGCCTCGCCACCGCTCACCGTCGTGCACGCAACCACTCCACCCTGTGGGCTCATCCCGCCACCCCGTGCCGAGCACTGACGATCCAGGAGTGGAACGCCTGACGTTCGCCAGCAGCGCTCCGCTGCGTGGCGAAATGGAATCAGCGACACGGTCGCGATCGCGATCGCGGTTTCAGCGCGAGGCGCCATCTTCGCCCATGCGAATGGATTTTTTTCCACGGGAGGAATGAGCGGACCCACACCGTGCGCCGCACGGCTTCTTCGCGTCATCCGCTGTCCGGTTCGCTGCAGAACCGCCATCCTGGTGAATACCGCCAGGCGCTGCCCTCCCGCAATCGCGATGTGCACGTGCCTGCCGCGCATGATCATGTCGATGTTAACGTGCGGCTGCGGCCGGCGATCTGCTTGTGCCGTATTCCGCGAACCGCGTACCCGCAATCCTTGTGCGTCCCCGCCGGGAAATCTCCGCCCATGCCCGCACCGCGCCGCGCCGCCTTCACGCACTTCGAGGTCGCGATCTCGCTGATCATCGTCGCCTTCGGCGTGGTCAGCATCATGGCGCTGATCCCGGTCGGGCTGAAGCAGCTCACCGCGCAGCGCTTCCGCATCTACGCGGCGTGCGTCGCCAACCAGCTCATCGACGTCTACGCCAACGCCGACGCCAGCGCGGTGATGATCGACCACGAAGGCCCCGGCCCGTGGGACGTCGCGATCGACCGCAAGGTCAACGCGCCCGATCTCGAGGCCAAGCTCGCCAACCCGCGCTACGGCATGCTGCCGCTGCCGAGCGATCTCGCGCGCCGCCTCGACAGCGACAGCGACGAGATCCAGCGCCTGCTCGACGACGGCGGCTATGTCTACTATTCGCAACCCAATGTCGCGAACTCGTGGCGCGAAGACCTGCTGCCGGTCGCACCGCCCAACGACCTGCAGAAGATGATCGTCGGCGTGGTCGGCGCGGCCCAGCACAACGCCTCGTACGCCTTCCCGATGAAGCGCTGGCCGTACTACGCCACCGTCCCCGGCCCGCCCCTGCATGCCATCCATGTGCGCGGCTCCGGCTGGGACGCGGCCGATCCGAACGCGGCCACCGCGCCGGACACCCGCCGCGACGAGGACGGCGCCATGCCGACGGTATGGAAAGCGAGCAAGTCGACCTACTGCTGGGCAGCGTGCGTCGATCCCGATCCGCGGCTCAAAACGGTGTTCGACGCCTTCTGGGACTACCTGCTGATCCGCGACTTCCCCGAGAAGCAGAGCGTCGAGTACCGGACCAAGCTCGGCGCGTACATCCTCGCCACCATCGCCTACGCGCAGTCCACCGGGCTGACCGGCGCGGATCTGGCCGCGGCGATGGCCGCCGACGCCACCACCGGGGTTGCCGCGCAGCTCGCGACGCTCACCCCCTACCCCTACGCCAGCGCCGCGCCGGGAACGGCGGCGCGCAAAGTGCTCGCGCTTTCCTACCTGTCCAACGCACTGATGTGCCTGACGCGCTGGCACAAGTACGACACCGTCACCAGCACCGACGCCGGCGACCGCGACCCGCTGAACGGCGGCGTCGACCTGCAGGCCAACTACGGCATCACGCCGATCCTGCCGCTGCCGCGCATCACCCACAACGGCCTGACCAACCTGGTGCGCAACACGCGCTACTGGTACTTCCGCTACTGCGCCGAGAACCCCTACGACTGGGCGGTGCCGCGGCCGATCGAGCACGCCTGCATGATGGACTACCCGCTGCTCGAACTCGATCTCTTCCGCGAGCCGGCCAGCGGCAGCATCTGGGGCGTGTCCGCTGGCATCGCCAATACGCTGCGCCCCGGTAGCCAGGCGCTGCAGTGGCGGTACCTGTCGCCCACGCCGATCACCTCGGTCGACGGCGGGCCCGCCCAGCCCTTCGGCCCGAGCCTGACCTATCCACTCACCACGTATCCGGGCGCAGACGACGGCAATGCGCCGTTCGCAGAAAACGGTCCGCGCAGCGGCGAGGTCTCGCACTTCACCCTGTGCAACCGCTTCGACGCCAGCGAGCGCTGCCGCCAGCTGGTCTTCTGGGTGGTCGACTGGCAGTCCTACGAGGATTGCGAGACCGCACCGAGCGCGGCGGTCGACGCCAGCCGCTACCCCAAGGCCGCGCCGGGCGGATTGAAGCCGGACAACGCCGGGGCCGACGGCCGCGCGTGGAGCACGACCGTCGCGCCCACCGCCAGCTTCGACGACCTGATGTGGGGCTTCACCGACGGCTGGGGCGACGTCACCGGCCTGGAACAGGCGATCAACGCCGCCGGCAGCGACAACATCCAATTGCACCGCGCACTGATCGGCAGCTACCTGCACGCCTACCGCAACCCCGAGAAGAACCTGGTCTTCATCAGACCGCTCGACGACCAGCCCACCGGCGCCGACGTCACCGCCTTCAAGGTCCACGACAACCCGCCCGGCTACCGGCCGTTCACCGACCGCATGCTGATGAACAATCCGCCCGACTTCGGTCCACCCGGCGGCGGCGGCGTCCAGGCGCCGCAGATCTTCACCGGCCAGTTCGGCGCCGACCGCAACGGCAACAACCGTCTCGACCGCGGCACGCTGCCGCGCACCGCGCGCCTGCGCGCCGTCACCGTGGCCCGCTTCAACTACTACGACATGCGTGTCCCATGCCAGATCAAATGAGCCGCCGCACTGCGCGCCACGGCGCCTTCACCCTCATCGAACTGATCATCGCCATCGCGCTCGGCCTGGTGATCATGGGCGTCGCGGTCTCGGGCTTCCGCGTGCTGGTCTCGTCGCTGACCGTCACCCAGCGCATCGCGCGCACCAACGATCTGCTCGCCACCGCCGCGCTCGCGGCCTTCGACGAGGCCGATTTCTGGGACAGCTACGATGACCGCGGCGGCGACGCCAGCGGCCGCCGTTTACGCGGGTCGATCGCGCTGCCGGTGCCCAACCGCGATGGCAGCACCGTCACCCTGGGCCTGCCGTTCGCGCCGCTCAGCCACGCCGTCGGCGACGACGCCGCGACCTGGCCCGCGGGCGACATCCGCAGCCGGGGCTACGGCTGGCAGGACGACGAGCGGCTGTGGGCGACCAGCGCCGACAACGAACTGACCTGGTTCCCCGGCATCATCTGCGAAAGCATGGAGACCGACTGCCGCTTCGGCCATTACTCCATCCTCGGCCTCAGCCACCTGCCCGGCGAGAGCACTCTGCCGATCGACGGCGGCACCAGCCCGCTGGTCGGCGGCTGGCAGCCGCGCAACGGCGGCGGCCTGTACGGGACTCTGACCTTCCCGAGCGAAAGCACGCCACCCCGGCCCGGGGCCGCCACCGCCGCCTACCGCCACGCCACGCCCGGCTGGTACTACAACCAGTTCCACGGCCTGACCAACGCGCTGGGCTGGTATGGCATGCAGGACTACCTGCCGGCGAACGCCATCCTCAGCTACGCGACGAAATACCAGCCGATGGTCCGCGCTACCAGCGACGCCTGGCAGGACAGCCCCGCCGACAGCACCGACGCCGCCGGACGGCCGATCTACCTGATCAAGACCTTTGCGCGCGCCAACGCCGCCTGGCAGTTCGGCGACAAGCCCTACTTCGTGCTGCAGTCCTACAGCGTCAACTGGGTCCCTCACGCCATGGACTTCCTCACCTCGTACACCGCCTTCGGCCTGACCCCGCCGCGCGGGAACCTCTACGAAAGCGGCACCGGCACCACGCTCACCACCGCGCAGCTCGCCTACTTCAACCGCAACATCGTGCGCATGGAGTCCGATGACATGCCGCTGGGCGACTGGGGCGGCAACGACAGCACCGCTTTCGCCGAGCCCGCCTATCCCGGCGCGGCGGACGCCTACGGCGCCACGGTGTTCAATTCCTACGTGCTGCGCACCACCTCCGCCAACAAGCTGATGGCCCTCAAGCCGAGCAGCTGGCCAGACGTCTCGGTCGCAGTGGCGCGCTACCTGCGCCTGACGCGCTTTTCGACGCAGTTCAAGATCTCGTGGACGGACCCGCTGTCGGGCGAGCGCGCCGACCTGCGCTTCACCGCCATGGGCACGACCCTGCGCGGCGCGCGGCGCATGCGCGATCTCGACCTGCCGGCGG
>JACDGQ010000252.1 GCA_013821615.1 Planctomycetota bacterium | reverse complement strand
GGCCGCGGGTTCGCCCGCGGCCGCCAGCGCGGCGAGTTCATCGAGGCAGGTCTGCTGCACGCTGAGCGGGGTCGCGGCGTTGCCCAGCAGTTTGGCGAACAAGCCGACCGCCGTGCGCTTGTCTGCGGATTTCACATAGCTCAGCGCGGCGCTCTGGAGCTCGGGAACCGCTTGCGCCAGGAACGCCTGGGCGAGATCGGCCGCGGCAGCGGGTGCGGTCATGGTCAGGTATTTGAATGCGGCGATCCGCGTGCCGGCGGGCACCGCCAGGTCGTGGGCGATGCGCAGCGGCCCGGCGGGAGGAAGGGCGACGCCGAGGGCCCCCAGCATGGTGAATGTTGACGCCCAGGTGTCGGCCAGCGGCGCGGCGAAGAGCGCATCGCCCTGCCCGGCGAGCGCCGCACGGGCGATGGCGAGGTCACCCGCTGGCAACGGCCACCACGCGCCGGTGATGGGATCGCGGTTCACCGGTTCGTGCCACTGCGCCAGCAAGGCGCAGGCGCCCGCGCGGACGCCGGCGGCGGCGGTGGGATCGGTGATGACGCGCACCAGCGCCTCGGCGCCACGACGGTCCGCGAGGCGACGGGCACTGGCCAGGACGCGCCGCTGCAGGGCGTCCCGAAATGGCGCGCTGGCATGTGCGGCACGATCCCCAGCGGCGGCGAGCGCCGGATAGGCGTCGGCGATGCGGACCTCATGGATCGCGCGGGCCGCTTCCAGCACGATGCGGTCATCGGCGTCGGCCAGGAATCCCGCCACACGCGCATCGCCCCAGCGGCGCAGGGTCAAGACCACCGCCAGGCGCACGGCCGGTGCCGGGTCGGCAGCGACCGCCATCACCGCCGCAGGGTCCGCGAGTCGGGCCAGCGCCAGGACGGCGGCGTGCTGGATGAAGCGGTCGACGCCGGCATTGCGCCTCACCAGCGCGAGCAGCGCCGTGCTGGCACCGGGGATGCGGCAGCGTCCCAATCCCTCAGCGGCGAAGAACACGGCGCGCGGCGACGGATCATCGAGTGCTGCGAGGAATCCCGCGGCGACGCCCTGATCGGCGAGATCGGCGAGCACGCGCAGCGCATTCGCGCGCACCTGCGCGTCGTGGTCGGTGGCGAGTTGGCGCAGCGGCACCAGCGCCGTGGCATCATGGCGTGCCACCATCCACAGTCCCCAGGCCGCATGGAGGCGGCAGATGAGGGACGCCGCCTGGTCCGCGGCGAGGACGGCGAGCAGACGCTGATGCTCCGCCGGTCCGGCCGCCAACGCGAACTGGGCGCGCAGGCGGATGCGCTGATCGGGATGGTCGAGCAGCGCCAGCAGCCGTGCGGCGGGAAGCGCAGTGAAATCCTTCGCCGCAAGGTCTTTGAGCGCGGCGATCTCTGTCGCCGGCGTGGCGGCGGCGGTGACCGCGTACAGCCGTCCGCCGATGTCGTGGTTGAAGGGATTGCCGGTGTAGTTCGCGACATACAGCCGTCCGTCATAGCCGAAGGCGCAGTCGCTGACGTTCAGCGGCGTAAGGAAATCCTGGTACTCGTCGATGCGGAAGCCGGCGCCCTGCGGCACGGCGGTGAAAGTGATGATGCCGGAATTGCCGGTGAAGTTCATGTGGAAGAAGCGGTTGCGCAGACTTTCCGGCCACGCGCCGACGGCCGAATAGCGCAGCCCTGACGGACCCGCGCCGATGTACCCGACCGCCGGCACCGCCCACTGCGGGCTCAGCGGACTCTCGGTGCTCCAAAGCTCCTCGGCCATCCATGGGCCGCCGGACACCGGCGTCGCCAGGGACTGGTAGGGCATGCGCCACGCGCTGTCGCCGCCATCGACGATCGCGATCAGGCGGCTCTTATCGCCCTTGTCGCAGTTGTTGTCGCCGGCAAAGAGGTTGCCGTAGGCGTCGAACGCCAGGCCCTGCGGATTGCGCAGGCCGTGATGGATGACCTCCAGGTGCGAACCGTCCAGATCGCAGCGCAGCACCGCGCCGTTGTCAGGCTCGTGCAGCGTCGTGCCTTCACGCGTGACCACGTGGAAGCCGCGATCGCCGATGCTCATATAGAGCCGACCATCCATGCCCAGGGTGAGCGCGTGCAGGTCGTGACCCAGGAACGACGCGCGCACGCCGAAGCCGCTGTGCACCTTGACGCGGTCCTCGGCCACGCCATCGCCATCATGGTCGCGCAGGCGCCAGAGATTGGGGATGCAGGCCGCCCACACGTCATCGCCGATCGCCAGCACGCCGGCATTCAGGCCATCGAGCGGCTCATTGAATCCGGCCAGCACGGTCGCGTGATCGGCGATGCCGTCGCCGTCGGTATCGCTCAGCACCCGGATCTGATCGCTGACCTTAGTGAACCAGTCCATGCCGCCCGGGTAGCGCGCCGACCACTTCCTGAACATCGCCAGACGGTCGTCGGTGGTCTGCACCTGCAGGTCGTCATCGAGCAGGAAACCGCTGGTGCGGTTCTCCTCGGTACCGTGATTGAAGCGGTACTGCTCGGCCACCAGCACGCGCCCGTGCGCATCGACCTCGATGGCGACCGGGTTGCCGAACAGCGGATGCTGGGCATACAGCGCGGCGCTGAAACCCGCGGGCAGGCGCAGGGCCTTGGCCACGCCGCCGTCATCAGCCCGCATGTCCTTTTCGACCGCAGCCAGCGGCAGGGCACAGCTGGCGACGACCAGTAAGGTTAGCCACTGGGCGGGACGAATCGGACGTGTGGGCATGAATGGCTCCGGAACAGGATCGATGGTCATGGTGCAGGTCCACGCGCATGCGGCGGACGCGCTCGCGGCATGGTGCGCAGTCTGGTCGGCCGCGCGTGACGATGCGGACCTGTCTATGCGGACGAATCGGACATCTGCTGGACCGGCCATGCGGGTGGCCACGCTGGCGGTCATGGCCGAACCCGTGCATCTCCCCTGGGCGCAGCTACCTGGATTCCTGCCCGACGCCATGTGGGCCGGTGCGCGGCGCTCGCGTGAGCTGACGCCGATGATGACGCAGCGCTACCGCGGCCGGCATCAGGCCTCCGCACCCAGCTGGCACGATGGCTGGGAACTCCTGGTGGTGTTCGCCGGTCGCGGCAAGCTGGAAGCCGGCACGACGGTGCCGCTCGGTCCTTCCATCGCCTGCCTGATCCCGCCGCGGCTGGTGCACCGCGAAGTCAGCGACGCCGACATGGAAGTGCTGTGGGTCGGCTTGGCGGGATCCCTGCTCGACGATCTGCCGCCGCGGCTGTTGCGTTTCGACCAGGCGCGTGATCTGGGGACGCTGGCCCGGCAAATGTGGCAGTGCACCGAACGTCGCGCCTCGCCGGTCGGGGTTGAGATGGATGGCATCGCCCGCGGACTGCTGGGCCGGGTGCTGGCCACCGGCAGCGAGCTGTCCGCGCGTGGTCCGCTGCCACTCGATGGCAGCATCGAATACCTGCACCGGAACTACGCGCGCGACCTCAGCATCGGCGACCTGGCGCGGCGATTCGGGTGCAGCGAACGCCATTTCACCCGCGTCTTCCGGCTGCACACCGGGGTCGCCCCCCTGCGCTACCTGCGCCGCCTGCGCATCGAGAACGCGCGCAAACTGCTGGCCTACACGCAGTACTCCATCGCCGAGGTCGCGGGACTGGTGGGCTACGCGGACCCTGCGTATTTCACCAGGGTCTTCCGGCAAGAGACCGGGGCGCCGCCGACGCGCCATGGACGCACCCATGGTGATCGCGCAGGCGGTGGGCCGGACCGCCCTGCCAGGCAGGCGGGCCCCGCATCAAGGACCTGAATAGTCCAGGCCGAAGCATTCCAGCCTCCGGCCAGAAACGCCGCGACCCGCAGAGGTCATCCGCGGGTCGCGTCGATATTGTTGCGCCAGAACCATCGGCTCCGCCCCTGGAGGCGGAGCACGAGGGTGCGCCATTGGTGAGGCCGCTTACGCGCCCAGTCGCTCAGATCCGGGTGCCCGAACCGCGGCCGACCAGGAAGGAGATGACCGCGGCGATGAGGCCGATGACGGCAAGGATCTTGGCGATGTAGGCGGAGTCGCCGGCGATTCCGCCGAAGCCGAAGATTGCGGCGATGATGGCGACGATGAAGAAGATGATGGCGAGGCGCAGCATCGGATGTTCCTTTGGAACGTGGGTGGATGGACGGCCCCCTTGGAGAGAGCAGCGCCGCGAGCGGGTGAGAGCTCTGGGCAAGCAGTGAAGGCAGCGGAGACGTGAGACACGGAGCCAACGGCATGCCATTTCGTTGGAACCCGATCCTGCGCGCGGTTCAAAGCGGTGCGTCGACCACGCCCGTGGTGATTCGGAAGGTGCCCGTCGCGGCCCTGGATCCAGCGACACCAGTTGCCGTAGGGCATTGCCATTTACGGACAAATGACCTGACCTGGGCGGATAGGGATGACATGGTCGTGGCTCGGCAAGGCGCATTTCAGGTACTGCGGTCGCGTGCATTCGCGGCATTTCGCAAAGGCCTCGTTTCCGATTGCCCTTTTCAAGCGACACGATCGATGACGCGCAATGCCTGCCGATTGCAGCGCTCGCTTCTGCGGGCGGCTCGGCTGCGCTATCGAGACCGACGAGCCAGGCGCATGCTGCTCCCGGGATTGCTGCATCTGGTAGGCGCACCCCAGCGTCCGTTGTTGTCGGCTCCCTACGCCGGCAGACCTGTTTGACAGGCTCGACGCCCACCATGCTCGCGCCCGTCCCACGCTCACCTGCGCCAAGCGCTGCGCCGGTGCGCATGCTTGGCGAGTGACAGCATGCGCGGTGGCGGTATTCCCTGACGCCATGAGCACCATCGCCGCCTACGCCGCCAGCCAAGCCACCTCACCCCTGGCGCCCACGGTCATCCCGCGCCGCGAGCCGACCCCCACCGATGTGGAGATGGAGATCCTGTTCTGCGGGGTCTGCCATTCCGACATCCACCAGGCGCGCAACGAGTGGAAGAACACCGTCTACCCGTGCGTGCCTGGTCACGAGATCGTCGGCCGGGTGAAGCGCGTGGGCGCCCAGGTCACGAAGTTCAGACCGGGCGACCTGAGCGCGGTCGGCTGCATGGTCGATTCGTGCCGCAGCTGCGAGAGCTGCCGCGCCGGCCTGGAGCAGTACTGCCACGCGTTCCCGACCTTCACCTACAACGGTACCGACAAGCACCTCGGCGGGCCGACCTTCGGCGGCTACTCCACCAGCATCACCGTGGACGAGGCCTTCGTCCTGCGCGTGCCCGCGAACCTGGATCCGGCCGCCACCGCGCCGCTGCTGTGCGCCGGGATCACCACCTACTCGCCGCTGCGCCATTGGCAGGTCGGTCCCGGGCAGAAGGTCGGCGTCGTCGGGCTGGGCGGCCTCGGCCACATGGCGGTGAAGTTCGCGCGCGCCTTCGGGGCGCACGTCGTG
>JACDGQ010000251.1 GCA_013821615.1 Planctomycetota bacterium | reverse complement strand
ACCTCCGGACTTCTGGACAGGGGCAATCCCCGCTCACTGACACGCTTCGCACGTCGGGTCGCTGCGGTCGCACATCGTGCCGTCGGCCAGGATGACCGGGGCCTTGGCCTCGGGAGCGGTCGGGGCGGGGGCCGTGGGCTGGTTCTGGCGCTGGCCGCCGGCGGACACGGCGTTGAGGGCGCCGGCCTTGCCGGTCGACTTCTCGACGTGGGTGGCGCCCTGGCTGCGCAGGTAGTAGGTGGTCTTGCAGCCCTTCTTCCAGGCCAGGAAGTACATGTCGTGCAGCTTCTTGCCCGACGGTTCCTTCATGAACAGGTTCAGGGACTGGGCCTGGTCGATCCACTTCTGGCGGCGGGCGGCGCATTCGATCAGCCAGCGCGGCTCGATCTCGAAGGCGGTGGCGTACATCGCCTTGAGCTCTTCGGGCATGCGCGCGATCTTCTGCACGCTGCCGTCGAAGTACTTGAGGTCGTCGGCCATCTGGCGGTCCCACAGGCCGCGGCGCTTAAGCTCGTCGACCAGGAACATGTTGATGACGGTGAACTCGCCGGACATGTTCGACTTCACGTACAGGTTCTGGAAGATCGGCTCGATGCACTGGCTGACGCCGATGATGTTGCTGATGGTCGCGGTCGGCGCGATCGCCAGGCAGTTCGAGTTGCGCATGCCGTGCTCGGCGATCGAGGCGCGCACCGGGGCCCAGTCCAGGGTGCAGCTGCTGTCCTGGTCGAGCTGGCCCGCGAGGCGGCTCTCGGCGAGCAGGCGAATGGAGTCGATGGGCAGGATTCCTTTTGACCAGAGGCTGCCGGCGTAGCTCTGGTAGGAGCCGCGCTCCTTGGCCAGGCGCGACGAGGCGAGGATGGCGTGGTAGCTGACCGCCTCCATCGATTCGTCGGCAAACTGCAGGGCCGCGGGCGAGGCGAAGGCGATGCCGCGGATGCACAGCGCGTCCTGGAAGCCCATGATGCCGAGGCCGACCGGGCGGTGGCGCAGGTTGGATTTGCGCGCCTCGGGGCAGGTGTAGAGGTTGATCTCGATGACGTTGTCGAGCATGCGCATCGCGACGCTGACGGTCTCTTTGATCTTGTCGTGGTCGAGGCCGCCGGGCAGGGTGTGGGCGGCGAGGTTGACGCTGCCCAGGTTGCACACCGCGATCTCATCGCGGCTGGTGTTGAGGGTGATCTCGGTGCACAGGTTCGAGCTGTGGACGACGCCGCAATGCTGCTGCGGGCTGCGCAGGTTGCAGGGGTCCTTGAAGGTCACCCAGGGGTGGCCGGTCTCGAAGAGCATGCCGAGCATCTTGCGCCACAGCGCCAGCGCCTTGACCTTCTTGTGCAGCTTGAGCTTGCCGCTGGCGACCGCGGCTTCGGCGGCGGTGTAGGCGGTGCGGAAGTCCTTGCCGAACTTCTCATGCAGTTCGGGGACGTCGTTGGGGCTGAACAGGTACCAGTCGGCGTCCACTTCGACACGCTCCATGAACAGATCGGGGATCCAGTTCGCGGTGTTCATGTCGTGGGTGCGGCGGCGGTCGTCGCCGGTGTTCTTGCGCAGGTCGAGGAATTCCTCGATGTCGAGATGCCAGGTTTCGAGGTAGGCGCAGATCGCGCCCTTGCGCTTGCCGCCCTGGTTGACGGCGACGGCGACGTCGTTGGCGACCTTCATGAAGGGGATGACGCCCTGCGACTTGCCGTTGGTGCCCTTGATGTGGCTGCCCAGGGAACGCACCGGCGTCCAGTCGTTGCCCAGGCCGCCGGAGAACTTCGAGAGCAGCGCGTCGTCGCGCAGCGCCTTGAAGATGTCGCCGAGGTCGTCCTGGATGGTGGTCAGGAAGCACGACGACAGCTGCGGGCTGGTGCAGCCGGCGTTGAACAGCGTCGGCGTCGAGCTGACGAAGCGGAAGGTCGAGAGCTGCTCATAGAAGCTGATCGCCACCGCCTCGCGGTCGGTCTCGCGGATGGCGAGGCCCATCGCCACGCGCATCCAGAAGGCCTGGGGCAGTTCGATGCGGCGGCCTTCGGTGTGCAGGAAGTAGCGGTCGGCGAGGATCTGCAGGCCGAAGAACTGGAACTGGTTGTCGCGCTCGAGCACGCAGGCCTTGGCGATGCGCGTGAGGTCGTAGTTGGCGAGCTCGCGGTCGAGCAGGCCGGCTTCGATGCCGCGCTGGATGTAGGCGCGGAAGTAGTCCTCCCAGGTGTCGGCGAGTTCGGCCTGGGTGGCCTGGCGGCCAAGGCCCTGCTCGCGCAGGGTGTCGACCAGCAGGCGGGCGGCGGCGAAGGTGTAGTTGGGCTCTTCCTCGATGCGCATGCGCGCGGCCATGATCGGGGCCTGGCCGAGTTCGGCGTAGGGCACGCCGTCGAAGAGGCTGGCGATGGTGTCGGTGAAGAGCAGTTCGGCGCTGACGCCGCTGAGGCCGTTGACCGACTCGGCGATGACGCGCTGCAGGCGCGCGATGTCGAGCGGGCGCTTGCTGCCGTCGGGCCAGGTGACGTTGATCGCGGGGATCTCGGGCTCGACCTTCTTGACGTGGGCCTGGGTGGCGCGCGCCTGGCGGCGGGATTCGCGGTAGAGCACGAAGCGGCGGGCGGCCTCGTGCTGGCTGGCGCGCATCAGCACCAGTTCGACCTGGTCCTGCACTTCTTCGACCTCGAAGGCGCCACCTTCGGGGCGGCGGCCGGCGAGCTGGTCGCAGACCTGGCGGGTGAGCAGGGCGCAGAGGTCGCGGGAACGCGCGGACAGCACCTCGCCACCCTCCGACGCCAGCATCGCCTTGGCCATCGCACGCGCGATGCGCTCCGGATCGAAGGCGCGCAGGGCGCCCTCGCGGCTGCGCACCCGGTGATGGGCGAAGCGGCTCGCGTCGAGATCCGAGATCGGGGCGATGGTGGCGGGGGCGGCGGTCTGCGTGGTCATGGGTGGGAATCCCAGGGGGAGGGAAGACGAGAGGAGGGAAGAGAAGAAGAGGACGGCAGGCGGGGCGGGGGCGGGCGCCGAGTGGGCTAGGAGGCGGTTTGGCGCATCTGGGGGGAATGATGCATCTGGGGCGATTCCTGGCGGGAAGGCGGTTCTGAGCGCATCGTCGTCCCCGGCAGAGGCCGGATTCCCGCCTGGAGGGCGGTGCGGAGTGGCGGGAGGGCGGTGACCATACCAGGGGTTGTGGTTCCTCAAGAGGAAACTACTGCCACTGGGGGTAGCACTCGCCGACTTCCACCGGGTTTCGTTGGGGGACAGGCACGGAGCCTTATACAAGCCCTGGTGTGACCTCAAGAAAAAACCGCAGGATGTAGCGTATGTAACTGTCCCTCAAGGGGCGGAACACTCGCACCATTTTATCCGCTTGGCGAGGTTTTATGTACTTGAAACGGAGGAGTGCCGGGGAGGGCAGGGGAAAGTGGGGAATTCATCGGAAACACATGGGGAGTGTTTGCGGGAGGTGATTCCGGGTGAGCGGTCGGGTGTCGCCGGGAGAGGCGAGCCCCAGCTCGCCTGGGACGCCCGCGGGACGCTGCCCGACCCGGGCGTGTCGAGCTTCCGATCCGCATGATGCCGCGGCGCCGATGCTGCCGGTCGTCCAGGCGAGCTGGGGCTCGCCTCTCCCGGCGCCAGCGCGCAAAACACCATCGCCTCGCATATCCATGATATGCGAGGCGATGGTCGGAGCTCTCGTCGTTCTCTCCCCGGTGGCGGGATCACCGGCCGCGGGTGCGAAAAAAATGGTTCCTCGTCATTCGTGGTGGATCCATTGCCTGCTCGGGTCTCGTCGATCACAACAAGAAAGACAGGATCGAACAAGAGGAACGGAGGAACGGAGGACAACCAAGAGATGGCGATGCCGTTCTTCCCGATTTCGCTTATTTACTGGCTCCCTGTCCTCCTCCGTTTCTCCGTTGCTCTTGTTCGATCAGGTTTCGCTTACCCCGCAATGGACGGAAAGGTTCCACCTCAGACGACGAGGAACCAAAAAAAATCACCCGTTCTGCCGGTCCGCCTCGAGATCCAGCGCGGTGCGCCAGCTGATGGTGTCGTTGTGCGAGTGGGTGAAGCCGATCGAGCGCTCGTAGGCGACGGTGGCCTTGGAGCGGTAAGCGATGACGTAGGTCTTGCGCCAGCGGTCGGAGCCGTTGCCGCCGGAGCCGTGCACCACCCACTCGTCGTGGACGCTGATGCTGCCGCGCGGGACTTCGACGTGGACGACCTCGGCATCGGCGGGCATGTCGATCTCGAGGGTGTGCGAGGTGGTGCGGTCCTTGTTGTTCCCGCCGCCCTTGGGGCGGTGCGGCAGCAGCTTGGCGGTCTGCTGCGAGCCGGGCACGAAGCAGATGCAGCCGTTGTCGCGCATCGAACCGGTGACGGCCAGCGAGCAGGTCGCGGTGCGCGTGTCGGGCGTGCCGACCGGCCAGTAGCCCATGTCCTGGTGCATGGCGAAGGCGGCACGCGCGCGGTTGGGCTTCTTGCTGAGGAACTGGTCGTAGTCGAGGGTCATGTCCTGGCCGAGCAGCTGGCGCGAGATCGAGGCGCTGAGGCGCTCGTAGACGTTGCCCTGCAGCGCCGGCAGGTATTTGCGCGGCAGCATGGCGTTGACCAGGGCGAAGTCCTTGAAGGCGTCGTTGTAGGTGCCGCTCATGTCGCACAGGTCCTTGCCCATGCCGGTGATCTGGCCGCTGGAGAAGCGGTCGTAGACCACTTCGATGGCGGCGACCTCCTCCTCGGTCAGCACGTCGGGCAGTGAGATGTAGCCGCGCTCGGCGTAGGCCTTGCGGTCCGCCTGGCTGACGTGGTAGTCGTCGCCGCGGCGGCCGGAGATGTCGGCGGCGGTGGCGGGCGCGGAAGCGGCGGGATTGGTCATGGGGGGCTCCGGAGGCTGGCTGGGGGTGGGTGGCCGGGGCTACCGGCGACGCTCGTGATCATGGGCTTCCGGCATGGGCCTGCTCCCTGGTGATGATCATAATCATATGGTATTTTATCATTCCATGGCTCTGTAGAGCCTTCAAACTGCTCAAAACCCCCATGCTGAGCCCCCTCAAAGAGTCTACCCCAGCCTTGGCCGGACAGTCGGTGCGCGTCCTGCTGTGGGACGGCGATCTGGTCGACATGTGGTGCCTGGACGAGGACGGGACGCGCGTGCCGTACCGCGGCGCGGGCTCGCTGTGGCACTTCCACCCCGACCTGGAGCTGACCCTGATCACGCGCGGCGCGGGCACGCTGTGCGTGGGCGACCACATCGGGCGCTTCAGCGCGCCGGACTGCGTGCTGCTCGGCCGCGACGTGCCGCACGTGTGGCGCTCGGCGGGCGCGCTGGCCGGGATCTCGCTGCAGTTCCCGCTCGAGGCGCTGGGCGGACTGGCGGCGCTGCCGGAATTCGGCCGCCTCGATCAGCTGTGGGCGCGGGCGCGCTTCGGGCTGCGCTGGCAGGGCGCGAGCGCGGCGCGGC
>JACDGQ010000250.1 GCA_013821615.1 Planctomycetota bacterium | reverse complement strand
CGCTCACCTACAGCGGTCCGGCCGCGGTCACCGCTGGCGAGACCGCCAGCCTCACCTTCCAGATCGCCAACGCCGCCGGCGTCGACCTCGGCCGCCTCTATGGGGTGGTCAAGGCCGACAAGTTCAGCCCGTTGTGGGAGGACGAGGTGGTGATCGGCGTGGTGCCGCCGAAGGGCAGCGCCACCGGCACGCTCAACTTCAAGGTCCCGCCGCGCCTCTACGGTGGCGAGGAGCGCTTCAACCTCGAACTCTTCCAGGATGGCCGTTCCGAGCGGCTCGCCAGCGTGCCGGTGCGCGTGCAGATCCAGCCGGTGGCGCGCCCGCGTTTCAGCTACACCTGGCGGCTCGAGGAGCCGGGCGGCGACGGCCAGCTCAATCCCGGCGAGGCCGCGGCCCTGCAGCTGACGCTGAAGAACGACGGCGAGGGCACCTCCGCGAAGATCGACCTGCGCGTCTTCAAAGAGGGCGAGGACCACTTCGTGCAGCTCAGCGACACGCGCAGCAAGCTCGAGCCGCTGGCCAAGGGCGGCACCGCCACGGTGAAGATCCCGCTGACGGTGAAGAAGGAGTGGCTGCGCAGCGACAAGACGGTGATGCCCTTCACCGGCGATGCGATCAAGCTGCTGGTGCGCGCCGAGGAGCGCTTCGACGAGGGCATCGACGGCCGCTACCGCGCCACCATGTTCAACACCCTGACCATCCCGGTGAATGCGCCGGTGGTCCCGCACGCGATCGCCCAGCCCGCGATGGTGCTGGTCGCGAACACCATCGGTGCCGACAACGCGGCGACGGTGACGGTCAAGGTCGTCGACCCGGGGCTGAAGTTCCTGACCGTCTTCCAGGACGAGGACAAGACCGCCCTGCTGCCCGCCGCCAAGCTCGGCGCGGATGGGCTGTTCACCACCACGCTCACGCTCAAGCCCGGTGCGAACTCGGTGCGCATCGTCGCCATCGACCAGGACGACGTCGACGAGGTCCTGCCTCTGCGTCTGTGGGGCGAGGGCACCAAGCCCGAGAAGACCGCCGCCAAGCCCGAGGCCAAGATGAAGGTCCAGGTCGAGGCCGGCCCCGTCATCCCCTAGGGTATTTTCCAGCCATGGACCATTTGGGCAATGGAGTGCGGAGTGCGGAGTGCGGAGTGCCCGTTTTGCGGGCACGGCCACTTTAGGAACGGCGGCTGTCCGCGATCTCTGCATGTTCGACCCGCATCCTTGACCAACGGCGCACTCCGCACTCCGCACGTCCCCACCACCCTCACGACTCCCTGATTTGACCTCCATGCCCATCCGCCCCCGTCGCAACCGCATCTCCGCCGGCATCCGTGGACTGGTGCGCGAGACTCGGCTGTCCGCGCAGCACCTGGTGCTGCCGCTGTTCGTCCAGGAGGGCCCGCAGAGCGCGACGCCGATCGCGTCGATGCCGGGCTGTGCGCGGCTGGGGATCGAACGCATCGTCCAGGTCGCGCGCGAGGCGCTCGCCCTGGGCGTGCCGGCGGTGGCGCTGTTCCCGGCGCTCGAGGACGCGCGCAAGAGCCCGCGCGCCGACGAGAGCGTGAATCCCGAGGGCCTGCTGCAGCGCACCGTGCGTGCGCTCAAGGCCGCCCTGCCGCAGCTGGTGGTGATCACTGACGTGGCCATGGATCCCTACTCCAGCGATGGCCACGACGGTCTGGTGCGCGGCGATGAGATCGTCAACGACGAGACCCTGCCCATCCTCGCCGCCATGGCCGTCGCCCAGGCGCGCGCCGGCGCCGACGTGGTTGCGCCCTCCGACATGATGGATGGGCGCGTCGGCGCCATCCGCGCGGCCCTCGACGCGGCCGGCTTCACCGGGACCGGCATCTGCAGCTATTGCGTGAAGTACGCTTCCGCCTTCTACGGCCCGTTCCGTGATGCCCTCGATTCCGCGCCGCGCGCCGGCGACAAGAAGACCTACCAGATGGACCCCGCCAATGTGCGCGAGGCGCTGCGCGAGGTCGCCCTGGACGAGGCCGAAGGCGCCGACTGGCTGATGGTCAAGCCCGGCCTGCCTTACCTGGACGTGGTGCGCGCGGTGCGCGACGCGACCGCCCTGCCGGTCGCCGTCTACCACGTCAGCGGCGAATATGCGATGCTCAAGGCCGCCGCCGCCAACGGCTGGCTCGATTATGAGCGCTGCCTGCTCGAGAGCCTGCTCGCCATGCGCCGTGCGGGCGCGGACCTGATCTTCACGTATGGCGCCTTGGACGCGGCGCGCGCGCTCGCGCGGGCGCCCTAGCGGGACCACGGCAGACGACGCGGGCGAAAGGACTCACTATGCCCATGATCGGCGCTTCTTCCGTCGAGGCCTTCCCCCTGGCATTGGGCGGCAACACCTTCGGTTGGACTTCCGACAGGGCGACCTCGTTCCGGGTGCTCGATGCCTTCGTCGCGGGCGGCGGCAACCTGATTGACACCGCTGACGCGTATTCGGCGTGGGCCCCGGGCAACCAGGGTGGCGAATCCGAAACCTTCATCGGCGCCTGGCTGGCGGAGCGGAGGAACCGCGCGCGCGTCATCATCGCCACCAAGGTCAGCCAGCACCCGCAGTTCCGCGGCCTGGCCGCAGCGAACATCGCCGCCGCGGCCGACGCCTCGCTCGCGCGCCTGTGCACCGACGCTATCGACCTGTACTACGCCCACTTCGACGATGCGGCCACGCCGCTCGAGGAGACCGTCCTCGCCTTCGCCGGCCTGGTGCGCGCCGGCAAGGTGCGACACGTCGGGGTCTCGAACTACAGCGCGGCGCGCATCGGCGAGTGGATATCCATCGCCACGCGTCATGGGCTGGCCCTGCCCATCGCCCTGCAGCCGCACTATAATCTGGTGTTCCGCCAGCCCTACGAGCGCGAGCTGGCGCCGCTCGTCGCGGCGCATGGCTTCGGCGTCTTCCCGTATTTCGCGCTCGCCAGTGGCTTTCTCACCGGCAAGTATCGCACCCAGGCCGACCTCGCCGGCGTGGCGCGCGAGCGCCAGGCCGGCCGCTATTTCAGCCCCGCTGGCCTGGCCGTGGTCGACGCCGTGGGTAGGGTTGCGGCGGCGCGCGGCGTTTCGCACGCCACCGTCGCGCTCGCCTGGCTGCTCGCCAAGCCCGGCATCACCGCGCCGCTCGCCAGCGCGCGCACGCCCGAGCAGCTCGCGGACCTGTTCGCGGCCACGCGTCTGAGTCTTGGCGCGGACGAGGTCGCCACACTGGATGCGGTCTCGGCGCGCGTTCCCGAGGCGGCAAAGCAGGGAACCTGATCCGCGGACTCACTGTTCAGCAGGCGCACCCTGGCCGGGCTCACCGGGGATTGGTGCGAGGATCAGGCGGTCGCCGAGCGCGACCCCAGCAGTGCTCGACAAGGTCACCCGTTCGACGCTGCCGTCGGCCGTGGTGATGGTGATGACCGCGCCATCGCGGGTGATCACCGGCGGCTTCCCGCCACGCAGGAACGGGTAGATGACGATCGCGACTGGGGTGCCGGCGCTGCTGCCGATGCGCAGCCAGCGTTGGCACTCGCCATAGGTCCAGGTCGCCGTCCAGCCAGGCGGGGGCATCAGCGCCGCGCCGTCGGTGCTGGCGATCAGTCCACGCCACCGCGCCTGGTTGGCCTCGGTCTGGTCGCGCGGCACGCTCTCGGGTTTCCAGCCGTGCGCCGGGCGCTCCGCGGGCAGGCGGCGGTCCCAGTCCGCGACGGTTTCACCCGGCTGCGGCAGGAAGGCGGTGGGCGGCGCCAGCCACTCGTCGGCGTAGGCCCACTGGCGGGACTCGATCACCGGCGCGGTGGCCTCGACCACCTGTACCAGGATGTCCTGATCCCACTGCCCGGTGAGCAGCACGCGCGTCCCGTCGATGCGGGCGTCGCGGGCGAGCAGGTGCAGGTTGACCTGCTCGGGCTCGGTCGTGGCGAATTCGTCGCGCACGACCAGGTAGTCGCTGAAGGGCGAGGCGGCGCCGTGGCGCGTCATGAGCAGCAGGCGGCGGTGCTCGGCGGTCACGGCTCGGCTCGGGTAGTCGCGGCCGAACTCGCTGTCTTCGGGCACGACGGGGCACAGCGCCAGGGAACGGATGTGGCGCTGGGCGACCAGCGCGTCGCCCAGCGGCGTGGACGCGAAGCGCGTGACCTCCGCCAGGCCGAAGGGCTGCTCGAGCGCGGGCACCGCCGCCCCGCTGGCGTGGTTGACCACCGTCCCGGCGCGGCCGAGGGTGATGGCGTTGTGCAGCGCCGCGTGGTCGCCGCGCGGATGGTAGCTGCAATTGTAGTCGAGCGCGATGGGCGTGCCGCGGTGGTACCAGTGGAAGGACAGGTCGTCGTCGTGGTAGTGCCCCTGCACCGGCCCGGCCTTGAAGGCCAGGAACGATTCCTGGTCCGAGCCGAAGCGGTCGCGCAGGACGGCGCCGAAGCCGGCGAAGGCCTGGCTCGACCAGTCGAGGTCCTGCGCGCCCGGCACGTCGGGGCCGGGCGCGTGGCAGAGCGCATCGGCCAAGCGCAACTCGCCGGCGACCGCGGGTGCGGAGGTGGCGTAGAATGGAACCAGCTCGGCGAAATCCGCACCACTGGTCCAGCGGTGGGTGTCGCCGATCGGCGCCTCGTGGCGCAGGCCCAGGCGGCGGTCGAAGGGCGTGAGCAGCTTGCGGTGCCAGGTGATGCTCTTCGCGATCAGCGGGTCCTCTGCCAGGGGGTTGCCCAGGCCGCCCTCGACCAGGGCGCGCGCGATCTTCGCCTGCAGGCCGAGCGCGTAGCCGGCGTAGCCGGGGCACTCGATGCCGACGCCGTCGGGCGCGGTGACGATGCGCGCGAGGTCGGCGTCCAGGCACGAGCGTCCGAAGGCCAGCCACGCGGGCGCGTCCGGGTGCTCGCGCAGTGCGACCGCGGCGAAGATCGCCGCGAGGTACTTGTCGGTGTGGAAATTCGGATTCCCCGGTCCCCAGCCGCTGTGCCAGCCGGGCCAGGCATCGAGGTCGGTGTAGATGTAGGCAGTGGCAGCGGCCTTCGCACCGAACTCGGCGCGGCGCGGCAGGTCCTTCTCGAAGCGCGCATTGACCATGCGGCGGTTCCCGTAGTTGGTGGGATTGACGTCGTCGCACTGGTAGCGGCGGTCGAGGTACTGCGCGGGGTCCGGTCCGGCGCCGCCCTTGCCCATGCCCGGCCAGGTGAGGCGGTAGCGGTTGATCAGCGCGGTGAGCGTCCAGTCGCTATGCCGGCGGATCAGCGCGTCGATGGTGGCGGTGCCCTGCACCAGGCGCCGGGGCGCCGCGAGCAGCGCCCAGCAGCGGCCGCCATACCACTGCGCCTGCCCAGTGGCGGCGAGGTGGCCGCCGTCGGTCAGCGGGAAAGTGAAGCCGGCCTGCCCGCCGCCCGGCGCCTGCACGGCGATCACCGCGTCGTACGGGCCTACCCACTTGCTCGGGTAGGCGGCCACCACGCCGTATGCTGGGGCGGCGAG
>JACDGQ010000249.1 GCA_013821615.1 Planctomycetota bacterium | reverse complement strand
CGATGGTCGCGGTCAGCAGGCGTTCGCGCAGGGCGTGCACATAGGCGCCGTTGCAGTCCAGGATCTCGGCGGCGGAGCCGATGGTGCGCACACCGCTGATGGTCTCGAGCAGGGTGCGCACGATGAGGCGTTCCTGCGTGGCCGCATCGCCCAGGTAAGGCAGGCACTCGCGCACGGGATCTGGATCTTCAAGGTCCACGAGCAAATCGCCGATGGTTTTGCTCTGCTTGCTCAGGGCCACGACCCGGTGTTCAAATTCAATGGGATCGAAACAATTTTCTGCCATGAGAGATTCCAATGCATGGATGACCACGCCGGATTTCTCACGCAGGGTATTGGCGTCTATGCTTTCACCGTTGACCGAGCGGCGGCGGATCGAGGAACTGGTCTCTCGCAACCTGAAGGGCGGGCGGGTGGATCTGACCGTTCGTACCAAGGATGGGCTGACCTACATCGTCTCGCGCAGCCCTGACGACGAGCCCATCGTCAAGACCGCCGAGGGCAAGGTCACCGATCTGTCGGTGAGCGGTGGCGGGCTGTTCCGCATCAGCGTGTTCAGCCAGAACGAGGTGGAGCAGATCGCCGACCGCACGGCGTCGCAACTTGATCTCCTCGATCTGTTCGAGCCAGAGCGCATCAACGAATTCGGTCGACAGATGGAGGCCTCGCGCCATCAGCTTGAGCTAAACGCATCGCAGATGAAACCGCTGCGCGAGCGGCTGGCGCAGATGGGCGAAGAAGTGAAGGGCGGCGAAGCGGTCGATGAGCGCTTGGGCGCCTTCGGGGCTGAGGGCGGCGATTCGGCCGACACCATCAATCAAGCCCACGCCCTGAAGTCCCTGCGCGACCGTGAAACGCGTGCCTTGAAGGGTGCCAAGGATCTCGTTAGCGAAGTCGGAAAGTCGATGAAAGCCATGGTCGGCAGCATGTCGGCACGCGGCCACCGCGTGGTCACCGACGAGATGCGGCAGGGACCCAATAGCGCCCTTTTGGATGATCTAGCCTCCGAACTGGCGGACACCGCCAACGGCATTGATCGCCACATCGAGGCGGCCCTGAGCCGGCTTAACGATTGCTGGCAACGAGTCTCGACCATCGACGGGCACGTGGCGCAGACCCACCGGGAACAGGAAGTTGTGTTCCAGCAACTCATGGAGAACCACAAGGAGGCCCAGGAGAAGGCCTCTGAGCGCAGTCGGCTGGAGAAGCTGCGCAACGAACTGCAGGCGAAGGCCGCAGAGCTGATCCAGGTGCAGGAGCAGGTGAAGATCCTGGAGGAGGAACGACAGCAGGTGATGGATCACCTGTCGATCGCCGAGGCTCTCGAGGTACAAGCCGCCAATCCGGTGCCAGACCCTAAGGTGCTACGTCGGCAGGTGCCGCGCCTCGTCGATCGCCTGCACCTGATGCGCGATCTACTGGAGGACATGCGTGACTTCTCCCAGGCGACGCCGCGCGAACGCACGCCGGAATTGCTCGCGGGGATCGTCACCGAGGCCCTCAAGCTGGTGGAGGAGTGGTTCGCAGCACGCCACCTCGATCTGTCACCCATCCGGTTCGAGATCGTCGTACCCGACACCATCATCCTGCCGGTCTGTCGCCTGCCGATGCTCATGGCGATCCGCAATCTCCTGAAGAACGCCGTCGAAAGTCTCGCCATCGGACCGACAACCTTCCGCGCTGGTCAGGTGCGATTGCGCACGGCAGTGGTCGAAGAGTGGGTCGTGATCGAGATCGCCGACACCGGCGCTGGCCTGTCCGCTGAAGAGCTGGCCGAGATCGAGGAATTCGTCCCTGGTCGCTGCTCGCGCAAGGCGCATGGCACCGGTTTCGGCCTGCCCATCGCCTACCGCAAGGTCAGCGACCACGGTGGCAACCTGGCCATCGCCAGCGCTCTCGACGAAGGCACCACCATCACCGTGACCCTGCCGCTCGTGCTTCATGAGGATGACCGCTATGTCGACTGCGCCGCCCCAGCAACCCGCTCCGAACGCCCTGATCGTAGATGATGATCCGGACATCCTGATCGAGGTGACGGAGCGCCTGGAGGCTCTCGGCCACCGCAGCACCGGCGTGAACAGCGTCGAGGAAGCCCGTGCCACCCTGGCCCAGGGCGGCTGGGACTACCTCGTCCTGGACCTGGAGATCCCGATGAAATTCGGGCGGCCCAATCGGGTCGAGAACGGCCTCGCGCTGCTGGGCGAGATCAACCAGAAGGACGGCCATCTGCCGGTGGTGGTGATCACCGCGCATGGCCACGATTCCAGCGACCTGGCAGCAGCAGTCATCAGTGCCGGCAAGCCGCTCGACTTCATCCGTAAACCGTTTCCCCGGCCAGGGCACCAGCAGCGCACGCTGGAGGATGCCGTGCGCAAGGCGGCCGAGACGCAGGTCCGTCAGCGGGCCGGAGGCCGCGCAGCGCCGACGGTCTTCGCCGGTGGCATCCTCCGCTTCAGTCCCGATCGAGTCGAATTGCTGGATGTCCCCATCTGCGGGAACGAGGACAGCGGCCTGATGCGCCGCATCCTCGATCATCTGCGAGAGAGCACCGGCCCTGATGGCTGGAAAGGGCACACCGCCGATGCGTTGGCCGAGAAGGTCGGCGCTGCCGGCGGAGCCTCGGTGTCGAGCACCGTCAAGGCTTGGCGCACCAGGGTCGTGGACCTGCTGCTCAAGCGTGCGAACTACACCCTCACCGAGACGAGCCTCATCCTCAGTGGCAGCGGCGGCTACCGGCTCGCTCAGAACATCACGGTCGAGATGGCTGAGGCCGAGCCGGCCAACCCCACTCCGGCGCCGGCCGCCAAGGCCACCCCGGCGCTTCCCGACGGCACCCGCTGGAACGAGCGCCAGGTGGCCATCGCCGCCCGCTTGGCGGGCGGGGAGACCGTACGTCGGAAGGACCTGGAGGCTGAGTTCGCGGTCAGCGACAAGACCCTGAAGCGCGACCTCACCGCGATGAAGGCCAAAGGCCTCGCCCTGCCGCAGGGCAACGGCAGCGACCACACCTGGATGGCTGGGCCTGCATTACTGAAGGTGAAGGGAGTTTGATCTTCCCCCGGTTTTGTGGGACGCCCAGAGATGCGGGAAACCGCTGATAGGATGAGCCACCATCACCACCGTACCCCATCTTGGGCCGCGAAAACAAAGTGGCGTAAGCACTTGCCGATGCGTCGTGCTTCATCCTCGGGCTTGGCTCGTTATCATCTCCGTTAGACGACAGCAGCACCATGCTCACGTCATCGGTACCGGTGGGGGACCCTTCTCCCGTTTGCGGCGGGCGATCACTTCCTCGAAAAGCCAGCATCCCGACGCCCACGTCAGTCCGGCGGCCCACCCGGCGATCACGTCCGAGGGGTAGTGCACGCCTAGAAACACGCGGCTGATACCCACTAGCACCGTCAGCAACATGGCGATGCCCAGGACGTATATCTTTATCCTGCGGTCAGGATTCAGGCGCACGATCATCGCTCCGAGCGTCAGGTAGACGATTGCCGAGAGCATCGCATGCCCGCTCGGGAAACTCCACGTCTGGACGTAGGCGAGATGCGGCACCACGTCCGGTCGTGGGCGCATGAATGCATGCTTGAGCGCGGTGCTGGCGAGGATGCCTCCGCCAACCGCGATGGTCATCGCCAGCAGATGGCGATAGCGGCGTTGGCAGGCGAGGAAGCCGGCGACGGATAGGCTGACGAGGGACAACACCACGACGCTGCCGAGTGCGGTCACATCCCGGCCTGCCTCGGCGAGCCACGCCGGGCCAATTGGGACGGCGGGGTCGGCGGCCGAGCGCAGGCTGCGCACCAGACGTTCGTCGAGCGCCTGATGGTCGCCTTCCTTGACCTCCGAAGCGAGCCCGATGAAGGCCCAGCACCCGATGACGATGGTCAGCGCCAGCACCAGGAGCCGGAAATCGGCATGCCGGAGTAGGGTCCACCCGGCACGGGCCAGCGTTGCCAAGCCGCGCCCGCTCACGGATCGAGACCTTCTGGCGCACCGGTTGATAACATAACGGCAGTAGTACAAGCGGCTGAGGAGCGGCTACCCCTTGCATCGGGTGAACGTTCCACGGCGTCAGACCTTGGCCTTCTCGGCCTTCTGGGGAGGAACAGCACTCCGGCGATGATGATGGCGGCCAGCACCGCCGAAGCGGTGTAGCGACTCAGCTCGAGACCGCCATGGTCATTGGGTTTATCGAGGAGATCTCCGATCGTCGCGCCGAGCGGCCGCGTCAGGATGAATGCCGAAGGGGAAGGCGAATGTGTAGTTGCCCTCGTCGACGCGATTCCCGCCATCAAGGGCAAGCGCGGGCGTCCGCAGCGACGCCACCCACAAAGCGCACCTCTACACAAAGGGTACGACTAGCAGGGACATTGCGGGGACACGCCATGTCCCTGCGGGGACATCGTTCGCGGGGACATTTGCGGGGACACTACCGCCACGGCGCGAAGGTCGCGGGGACATCCTGCCAGGGTCCATCACGCCACTTCGCGCAGAAGCCGCTGCGCCATCAAGAGATGTGGGGCCAAATCACCTGCGAGAGCTTGTGTGAATTGATCGACCCATAGCACGCCGCCATGCCGACGTTCTGGGTCTGGGCAGTCGCCCCGACCAAAGACAACGATCCCCGCGATGAACTCGCGGGGATCGTTGTTGTGCACGTTGGGCCACATGCGGCGACCGGACCCTCTCGATTCGGTCGCAGTCCTGGCGCGCGGTTGCGCGCGCAGCGGGCTATGCCGAAGGCCTGGGGCAGGCGGCGCGCGTGACCTTATCCCGATAGGCTCCTGGGGTCCAGGCGGTGTCCCAACCGTGCAGCGTGCATGACGGACTCCCGGATGGTCCTGTAATCTGGACGATGCCGGTGGCGTTGGCATGGGGTTGCCTGAAGGCCCGCGCCACGATGCCGTCACCGCGGCATGGCTATTGCCGACTACGCGATGCAAAAAAATTCTCGCATGCCAACGAGCACGTCGAATTGACAAAGTGGCACATCCAGCGCTCACGAAAGGTACACGATAGGCGCGGTAAATCCTCATGTCACGACTACCCGAAGGCATCTCTATGGCTGATCCTCATCCTCTTCCCAACCCAGTAATTGACGCCAGACCGCTTGGTGCTGCGCTCGCCACGGCAAAGACCACGGTACTCGCGAAGACCACGGCCTTCGAGATTATTCGCTTGGTGGTTCCCGCCGGGAAGACCATTCCCGAACATCAGGCCAAAGGGGACATCACCGTTCACTGTCTGGAAGGATGCGTCGACTTCATGGTCGGCACCATCACGCGAAGACTCGAAGCGGGCCTGTTGCTCTCTGTCCCGCAGGGCGAACGGCATGCTGTGCACGGCATCGATGACGCATCGCTGATCCTCCCCCGGTTTTGTGGACGCCATGATAAGCGGGAAACCGCTGCTAGGATGATCCACCATGACCACCCCAACCCCGTCCCGGTCCTCCAAGGCCAAGCGGCGTAAGCACACCAAGGA
>JACDGQ010000248.1 GCA_013821615.1 Planctomycetota bacterium | reverse complement strand
ATATCCTGGCAGGCATGACGGAGGTCACGCAACTCGCATGCCGCGCGCTGGGAACGGGGGTCGATGTCTTTTCTCCGGTCGTCAGAAAATAGGCGTTTTTAGAGGGGAGATCCCAGGACTATGCGTCTCATCCACGGGGGTCGCTTGGTCCAGTGCCTTCGCCCGCAGCCAGAATGCGGCGCCACGCGCCAGGCCCAGTTCCAGATACGAGGCGTTCACGTCGACCTGTACCGCCTGCAACTGCGGCGGATCCGCCGTGGCGCCGTCGACCGGACCGAGCAGGCGGATGCCGATCGCCGCATGCCGGCGCGGAATGGCGAAGCGATCGCCGGTGGAGGAATAGACCACGTCCTCCGTTCCTTCGCCCAGATCGCCCGGGAGCGCATGCGCGTGGAGGTACATCAGCCATTCACGCCGCTGACCATGCACGTCCACGCTGATCGCAAGCCGGAGTGCGGCGGGATCCGCCAGCATTCCGGCAGCACGTGCGGCAGCGAGGAGGTGCGCGCTGGAGTGCCGGTCGTCAACGGAGGGCGAGGCGACTCGCGAGCCGCAAGCGGTCAGCCAAAGGGCCAGGAGCATCCATGCCACCTGACGTGCTACCGCGGGCGACGCGAGGTGATGGCGGATACGCATGGTGGAGCATGGTAGGAATTCGACGGTTTTGGCTAGACGGGCATGCCACGCGCGATCCGCCTCCGCGATCGGGACTGTCCCGATCGCGGTCATGGCGGACGGCCCACCGGTTACGGAAATTACCCGGCCGGAACCTCGCGCCGCGTTCGCTCAGAGGCCACCTGCGTAGCAAGAACCGGCGCGTCGCAGCAGCGCTCGTGACAGCCGCCGTTCCAATCGTATTGCCCGAGCTGCTTTCCCTGATCGTGGGTTTGTCACCGTGAAAAACCGCGCCCCTGGCCTGAGACCCGATCCCTCACCCCACGATCTCACTGACCGCCGCCACCACGCGGTCGACCTCATCCAGCGTGTGGTAGTGTGCGAAGCCGATCCGGATCAACCCGCCCTGCTCGGCGATCCCCAACTGATCGATCACGCCCTTGGCGTAGAAATGGCCGTCCCACACGAAGATGCCGCGCGCGGCGAGCCGCTCGGAAACCTGCCGTGGCGTGCCGCCGGCGAGGGTGAAACCGAAGGTCGGGGTGCGGGCGGCGAGACGGGTGGGATCGCCGATGCCGTAGAGGTGCACGCCGGGGATGGTGGCGAGCCCCGCCAGGAAGCGCTGCGACAGCGTCGCTTCGTGGGCGACGATCCGGCGCATGCCGGCAACGAGCGCCGCGCGCGAGAGCGGATCCGGCGCGGCGTCGGCGCCGAGGCCGCCGAAGTAGGCGAGGCACGCGCGCAGACCGGCGATGGCCTCGGTGTTCTGCGTGCCGGTCTCCCATTTTCCGGGTGGGAGCGCGGATGACGGCCGTACCTTGTAGGCGGTCAGCGACTCGAGCAGCGCCAGCCGCCCATAGAGGATGCCGAGGTGCGGTCCGCAGAACTTGTACGCCGAGCAGGCCAGGAAATCGCAATCGAGGGCGCGCACGTCGATGACGCCATGCGGCGCGTAGTGCACCGCAGCGACGTAGACGAGCGCGCCGACGCGGTGCGCGGCGGCGATCAGCGGCGCGAGGTCGACGATGGTGCCGACCGCGTTGGAAGCGTGGCCAAGCGCCACCAGGCGCGTGCGCGGGCCGAGCAGCGCGGTGAGGCCGTCGAGTGCCAGGGAAAGGTCGTCTGGGGTGCACGCCAGCGTGCGCACGATCACCCCACGCTCTTCAGCGGCGAGCAGCCAGGGCGCGACGTTCGCGTCGTGGTCGAGGGTGGTGACGATGACCTCGTCGCCCGGCTGCCACGTGCGCGCCAGGGCGCGGCTCATGGCGAAGGTCAGGCTGGTCATGTTCTGACCGAAGACGATCTCCTGCGCGCTGGCGGCGTTGATCAGGTGCATCACGCCGGCGCGCGCCTGGGCGGTCAGCTCGCCGGTCTCGCGGCTGGTGGCGAACACGCCACCGAAGTTCGCGTTGCTGGTCTCCAGATAGGCCGTCATCGCGGCGGTGACGGTACGCGGCACCTGGGTGCCGCCGGGCGCGTCGGCGTAGATCACCGGGCGGCCGTCGTGCAGGCGGGCGAGCGCGGGGAATTCCGCGCGCAGGCGGTGCGGATCGAGAGGCGGCAGCGGCATGGGCCCTCAGGAGGTGATGACGAGCAGGTCCCAGTGGCCGGGCTGGTCGCTGCTCGGGCGCACCAGTTCGCCAAAATGGAAGATGCGGCGGTCGTTGGCGAAGACCACCTCGCCCGTCTGCAGCTCGCGGCTGAAGATCGGCGGCTGGTCGCGCGCCGGATAAATGCGCGTGGTGGCCCCCAGGATGCGGAAGCGCTCGACGCAGAAGATGCCGATGAAGTCGAAGCCGTCCTGGTGGATGCCCTCGGGCGCGGGCGCGCCGGCGAACTCCGGCGCGCAGCAGATGCGGATCTGGTGCACGCCGATCTCGCGCATCTCGGGATCGATGCCCATGAAGGCGATGAAGCGCGCGACCATGGTCTGGAACGCGGGCATGGTGAGCAGGTCCTCCTCCAACTCCTGGAACTCGCGCTTCATGCCACCGGCGAGCTGGTTGACCGCCTTGCTCTGCAGGAAATGCATGTGGTCGAGCCGGCGCAGGTGCTGGGCTGGACCAAGGAAGTGCGAAAATCGCCGCCGGCGGAACACGCCATTGATGTAGGGGTCGAGCGGCATGCGGTCGTAGGACGCCCGCAGGTCGGCGAACCCGCTGGTGGGGAGCTGTTCCAGCGCGTACGTGAAGTCGGTGGGCAGGGGCATGGGAGTTGCTGGCATTATACCCGGCGCGGCGCTGTGGATCCACTGCCAGCAGCGCAAGGCTGCTGAGCGTGCCGAGAACGTTGCACGCCGGATCACCGTCATCGTGGAGCACACACCCCCGTTGGCGGGGGACGATCGCGGCACGGATCGTCTGCATACATAACATCCGGTTCGGCACGTTTCGCCGCGACCCTGCATTTTGCATTGGAACGATTTCGTTGACTTGAAATCGTAGGAAAATACAAGCGAATGTGCCACTTCCCCGCTGGAGACGCCGATGGCTGGCGCGAATCTCAACGTGCTCATCGTTGATGATAATCCCGGTGACATCCTCCTCATCAAAGAGGCGTTCGTGGGTAGCGCGATCACGCCGGTCTGGCACGAGGCGCGCAACGCCGAGGATGCGGTCACCTTCTTCGATCGCCTCGAGAAGGCCGGCGTGCCGTGGCGTCCGGCGGTGGTGCTGCTGGACATGACCATGCCCATCTTCCGGGGCATCCACGTCCTCGACTTCATCAAGAGCGCGGTCATCTGGCGTGACATCCCGGTGGTGATCTGGACGTCGTCCGACGTCGCGAATGACAAAGAGAGCTGCCGCATTTTCGGCGCTGATGATTATTTCACCAAGCCGATCGATCTGGATCGGTACCGCGAGACCCTGCACGCGATCTTCCGGAAGTACCTTTGCGATTCGCGCATGGAGGCGACGTGACCCGCGGGGCCCCGCGACGCCACGAGCTTCGTCTGCCGCTGTGCGGAAGCCGCGGCACCACCGCATCCCCGCGCAGGCGGGCCGAGGAACCAGCACCATGAGCGACGTCCCTAAAGTCATGATCATCGACGACAACCGTGGTGATCTGCTGCTGATCACCGAGACCCTGGCGGAATGCCACGATGCCGTCGAGGTGGAGGCGGTGCAGAACGCGGTGCAGGCATATGAGTATTTCAGGGAGCTGAAGCGCCGCGACGCCGCCACGCGCCCCAGGCTGATCCTCCTCGACCTGAACATGCCCATCTACCGGGGCACCGAGGTCCTCTACTACCTGAAGCACGATGCCGATTTCAAGGCCATCCCCATCATCGTCTTCACCTCGTCGGCGGCGCCAAACGACCGCATGGAGTGCGAGATGCTGGGGGTCGACGAGTACATCCCCAAGCCCATGGAGCTTGCCGGGTTCAAGCAGATCATCCACGAGATGAAGCGGAAATACCTGGGCTGCTGCCACGAGACCGATTGCTCGCTGGCCTGATCGCGGCAGCCCTCGGATCGGAGGAGATCAGCGCACCATGGTGGATGCCGCACGACGCGGGAGCGCTGCGCTGCACGCGACGGCGAACCGCTCCGCTGCGACTCACCGGGTGGCCCGGCGCCGCGGGAGGTGGCGAACCCGAACAGCGGACGTGGTTGCCCATTGAGGAGTGGTCTCGCGCGACTAGGGTGACCGCGAGCATGGAGCCAGCCGATGCGCCAAGCGATCGCCATCGCCCTGATCGGGGCCGCCACCACCACCCTGGGCGCGGTGATCGGGTTGTTCGCCACGCGCGGGCACGATGCTGCGACCCAGCCCGCATCACCCCAGCCGCAGCCCATCGTCCCAGCCGCGGCGGGCGCGCCGGCGCCCGGGCCGGTGACGGTGGTAGTGAACAACAACCTGGCACCGCTCGCCGCGCCGGCAGCTGCCGCCGCCGCGGCAGTCGAACCGGTCCTCGTGCAGGCGGCGGTTCCCCGCACGGTCGTGGCCCCGCCGGCGGCCGATGCCCTGGCGGGAAGCTGGGCGCTGCGCGCGATCATCATCAACGGTGTATCGACGCCGATGGACGGCGAGATGACCCTGGAGCGCGCCGACGTCCGCACCTATCGCTTCGCCAGCGAGGTCCGACCGCCGGGTGTGGTGCCGTTCTTCTACCGCGGCACCATCCGCCGCGACGCCGGCGTGTGGTTTACGGCCATCACCACCAGCAACGACCCGGCCTGCACGCCGACCCCCGTCGCCACCGAGATCATCCAGGACGGCGATGAGGTGACCATGCGCAGCGTCCTGGCGGGGTTCGTGTGGCGGCGTCGGTGAGGGCGCGCCACCTCGTGTGCGGCCCATGGAAACCGCCCGGATCACCCCCGGACCGCCGCGTGCGCACGAGCACTCGCTGCGCGCCGGCAGGAATCTGATGCCTTGATGGCAGCCGGGAGCCTCAAATTGTTCGCCATCGGTGGCGGGGAGCTCCGCACCGGGGAGACCCTGACATTCGACCAGCAGATCGTGGCCTTCACCGGGCAGATCGGGCCACGCGCGTTATTCGTCCCGACCGCGAGCGGGGACTCCGAAGGGTACTGGCAGGCGTTCAGCGCGGTGTATGGACGTCAGCTCGGCTGCACCACCGAGGTTCTGCGCCTCCTCACCGACCCCGCCGATGCCGCCGCCGCGGCCGGCAAGATCGGGAATGCCGATCTCATCTACGTGGGCGGCGGCAACACCCTCCGAATGCTCGAGGTGTGGCGCCGGCTCGGCGTGGATCGTCTGCTCGAGCAGGCCGCCGGGTGCGGCCAGGTCCTGTGCGGACTCAGCGCCGGCGCGCTGTGCTGGTTCCGCTTCGGGAACAGCGATGCACCCATGCTCGAAGGCCGGAGCGGCATCCGCACCATGCGCGTCGATGGGCTCGGACTGGTGGACGC
>JACDGQ010000247.1 GCA_013821615.1 Planctomycetota bacterium | reverse complement strand
CGACCACCATCGGCGGCGCGGAGAGCATGCGGCGCTGGTGGTGTTCCTCGTGGTTGAGCAGCACCTTGGCGAGCTTGTCGTTGCTGCAGCCGGAGAGCGCGTCGGCGCTGGTGTAGGCGACCACCAGCAGGGCACCGTCGGCGTCGCTGCCGGCGGCCCAGGTGCCGACCCGACCTTCGCGCGCGAACTGGGCGAAGAGCTTGTCGATCGCGCTGCACACGGCCTGCGCGGAGGCGACGTCGAGCGCGGGGTCGCACGGGATGACCTTGACGCTGGCATCTGCCGGAAGGGCTGCGAAAGGATCGGCCAGCGACACAGCTTTGGCGGCGGGGAGCGGTTGGGCCATGGCGGGAGTTCTACGGGGTCCGTTTCTCCGCGCTAGGTTTCTGCCGGTCACGCTGGACAAGGACCAGGCTGGTTGTGGAACGTTCGGGGACGGAAATCCCGCTGCCCAGCAGCATCCGCAGCGCGCCTGGCGCCGCCGCGGCCGCCGAAAGCTGCATGGGCCGGCATTGCGCCCCCGGCATCGGCAACACACTGCGCGCCATGGGTGCCACCCTCTGGCCGATCGAAGGTCTGCTGCGTTTCCTGCGCACGCCGCGCTGGTGGCTGAGGCCGCTGGCCGCAATGGCGGTGGGCTGGCTGGTGCTGCTCGGCCTGGCCATCCTGGCGGGCTGGTGGGCTTGGCCGGTGGCGACGGTGAAGGGGTTGTGGTACGCGCTGGCGGTGGCCAAGGCCGTCGGCGTGGGTTTCGCCACCCTGCTGCTGGCCTGGGCGCTGCTCCTGCCGCTGCTGATGAGCTTCGCATTCGAGGCGCTGGTGCGGCTCGCGCAGCGTGCCGATGGTGCGGCGCCGACCATGGAGCTCGGCCTGCACGCCGGCATCGGCGGCAGCCTGCGCGTGCTCGCCGGCACCCTGGTGCCGCGCCTGCTGTGGCCCCTCGCCGGCTTCGCGCTCAGCCTGGCGGTCGGCCCGATCGGCATCGTGGTGAGCGTCATCGGTCTGGCGCACATCGCCGCCATCGACGCGCTCGACCTGGCCATGGCGGTGCGCGGGCTGTCCGGCAGCGACCGTCTGGTCGCGCTGCGCGCGCACCGCGGTGAGCTGTGGCAGGGCACCTTGGTGGCGGCGCTGCTCAATTTCGGCCTGGGGGCGATGGTCATCGCCTGGATCCTGTGGCTGCCAGGGCTCGCGGTCGGTGCGGCGCGCCTGGTGCTGGGCTGGAGCGAGGTGCTCGCGCACAGCGCGCCGGTGCCGGGCATGCCACCGCCGATGCCGGGCGCCCTTCCGGCCGGGGCAGTCTCCGCACCGCCGGCGTAAGCGCGGCGCTGTCCACCCTTGGCGCGCGCGCAGCGGCGCTACGGTACAGCCATGCCGGTGCTGACGCCTACCGATGTGCTCGGGCCCGGGGGGCTGATCGCGGGCAAGCTGCAGGCCTACGAGAGCCGGCCGCAGCAGCTCGAGATGGCCGAGACCGTGGCCACCGCGCTGCGCGAGGGCGGCCACGCCATCGTCGAGGCGCCGACCGGGGTCGGCAAGAGCTTCGCGTACCTGGTGCCGCTCGCCCTGCACGCCATCGCCACCAACACCAAGGTGGTGATCTCGACCGGCACCATCGCCCTGCAGGAGCAGCTCGTCGGCAAGGACATCCCGCTCCTCCAGCAGATTTTCCCTGAATTGAAAGCTGTGCTGGTCAAGGGGCGGCAGAATTACCTGTCGCGGCGTCGTCTCGCGTACGCGCTCGACGGGCAGCAGGCGATCTTCGAGAGCCGCGACGACGCCGCGGCGCTGCGCGAGCTCGCCGACTGGGCCAAGGACAGCGCGGTCGGCGACCTCGCCGATCTCGGCTTCGATCCCTCGCCGCTGGTCTGGCGCCTCGCCCAGTCCGACCGCAGCAACTGCCTCGGGCGCAAGTGCCCGACCTATGAGAGCTGCTTCTTCTACAACGCGCGCCGGGCGATGGAGGGCGCGCACCTGTTGATCGTCAACCATCACCTCTACTTCAGCGACCTCAGCCTGCGCGACGAGCACGCCGCGATCCTGCCGGCGCACGACGTGGTGGTGTTCGACGAGGCGCACACCCTGGAAGACGTCGCCACCGACCACCTCGGCACCTCGGTCAGCGAGGCGCAGGTGCGGTACTGGCTAGATGGCCTGTGGAGCCGCAAGGGCAAGGGCCTGCTCGCGCAGGACTCCTACGCCTTCGCGCGCGAGCAGGCCGACCACGCGCGCGAGATGTCCGAACACTTCTGGAAGGCGGTGGCGCTGCTGCCGTCCGCCAATTCCGACACCATTCCGCTGGTCGGGGCAGGCGTGATCGACAACCCGCTCAGTCCCGCGCTGGACTCCCTGGGCAAGGCGCTCGAGGTGGCCCGCGAACGCGCCACCGACGACAACGCGGCGCAGGAGCTGGGCGCGCAGATCGAGCGCGCCGCCAGCCTGAGCGGTGCGCTGCGCATGATCATCGAGCAGCGCACGCCGCAGCACGTCTACTACGCGCACGTGCCGACCGCGCGCGGCACGCCGTCGCTGTCGATGGCGCCGCTGTCGGTGGCTGACTTGCTCAAGGAGAAGCTGTTCGCGGCGACGCGCACGGTGATCCTGACCTCGGCGACGCTTGCCGCCGACGATTCCGAGCGCTTCCTGTTCCTGCGTCGGCGCCTGGGGCTGGAGGGCGGCATCGCCAAGCGCCTCGATTCGCCCTTCGACTACCAGCGCCAGGCCAAGCTGCTGCTGAACTCCGCGCCGCTCGATCCGAACAGTCCGCGCTACGAGCACGCGCTGTCGGCGTGGCTGTCGGAATACCTCGCCGAGGCCCAGGGCGGCACCTTCGTGCTGTTCACCAGCTACCGCCAGCTCAAGGCCGTGCACGACCTGGTGCGGCCGACGCTGGACCGCGCCAACCGCTTCGTGCTGCGCCATGGCGACGGCATGGGGCGCGCACAAATGCTCGACCTGTTCAAGCGCGTCGGCAACGCCGTGCTGTTCGGCACCAGCTCGTTCTGGGAGGGCGTCGACGTGCCCGGCGACGCGCTGCGCCACGTCATCATCACCAAACTGCCCTTCGAGGTGCCCAACCACCCGGTGGTCGAGGCCCGCCACCTGGACATCAAGCGCAACGGTGGCAATCCGTTCATGGAGCGCACCGTCCCCGAGGCCATCATCCGCCTCAAGCAGGGCTTCGGCCGCCTGATCCGCACGCGCAATGACAGCGGCACGGTGGTGATCTGCGACCACCGCGTGCTGACCGCGGCGTACGGGCGGTACTTCCTGCGCGCGCTGCCGGCGTGCGCGACGGAGACGTTCCGCTTGGATGGGTACCTGGCGGAGGCGCGGGGGCAGGGCGAGGCGGAGGGCACTCCGTTCTGAGCCGTGATGCGGATCAGGAATCTTCTGACCGGGTTCATCCCCGATCCCCGCCTTCGGCAGCGAGCCGTTCCATTTCCGCGATCAGGATCCGGCCTGCCGCGCGGATGCAGCGCTCGAGCTCGCGCATGCGCAGGATCTTGTGCCGGTGCACCACGGCTGCGTACTCTTGGCAACGTTCTGATACCGCCTTTTCCAGGCTGTCGGCGGAGAGTTCGTGTTTGCGGATGATCTTGCGTTGGAACACAGGATCGCTGAGTACGGCCAGGATGCCGTCCCATAAGGCGGCGCGTTCGTCGTGTCTTTCCAGGATCCGGTCGCGGCCGCTGGCGATCTTCGCGACCGCCAGCTCCAGCCGCTCGGCCGCATCCATCACTTCGGCGCGGTCACCGCCGGTCCCGACGACTCCGGGAGCTTCACCGCCGGCCGGTCGAGCTCCTGTTCGATCTCGCGGTCCTTGCGGGCCTGGGCCTGCTCCGGGGTCTCCCGGGCGGGGCCGTCGAGGACGCCGAAGACCTTGGCGTTGACGACGTCGGCGTGCACGCTCGCGAGCACGTCCTCGCGCGCGAAGGTCAGCGTCACGCCGCTGACCGGCGGGGCGTCGGCCGCGACGGGCGTGGTCGGGGCGGCGGTGATGCGGGTGAAGCCGAGGATCCAGGTCATGGTGGTGCCCTCCTCGAGGTGGGGGGTGCCCCACTTCTCGAAGAAGGTCGAGCTGCGCACCTGGTCGATGGTCATGTCGACCTGCATGCTCGCCTGGGCCAGGCGGCCGCCGTCGAACTCCAGGGTGAGGGTCTTGGCGGGGTGGACGAGGGTGCGTTCGGGCGTCACCTCGACCTGGTCCTTGGGAAAGCGGGCCTTGTAGTCTTCGAACTTGGCGCCCCAGGGGATGCCGGCGACCTCGCTGACCACCTTGGGCAGGTCGTGGGTGGTGCCGCCGACCGCGAGCACCGGGCTGACCACCACGGTGTCGAAGTGGGCGATCTGGTTGCCCTGCAGCCAGGTGATGGGCACGTCGGGCGGCTGCAGGTCGCCGGCGGTGCGCGCGATGAGCGTGGCCGAGACGGTGATGGTCTTGGTCTTGTCGTGCAGGACCACGGTCGGCTTGCCGAGCACCCGCCAGGTGTCGCGCACCCCCAGGGCCAGGCTGTTGGCCACCGAGGCTGCGATGTCGACGCCCTCGACCTGCGCCGGCATGGTGGTGAACTCGATGCGCACCGGTTTGTTCAGCGCGACCTGCTTCTCGGAGACGCTGGCGCGCACGAACAGCGCGCGCGGCGTGGTCGTGGCCGGCGAGGTGCTGAGCGGTTCCGCCGCCGCGAGCGGCAGGACCGGGCAGGCGAGGGCGAGGGCGAGCAGGAGGGTGGAGCGCATGCGGCGGATCCTAGCGGCGGGACGGGGCTGTCACTGGGGATGTGGGCAGGGCGCGGGCCGTGGTTGATGCGCGGCCGGGGCGCTTGTCCCGCGCCGGAGGGAAGAAGGGGACGGCAAGAGGGGCCGAGGGAAGAAGAGGGAGACTACCAAGGGACGCGGCTTCGCCCGTGTTCTTGCGCTTCTTATGACCGGGTGCAGAGCGTGGCTGCCTGCCTGCTCCCCGTTTCTGCCCTTCCTTCTTCCCTCCGCCCCTCTTGCCGTCCCCTTCTCCCCTCCCTCTCCCTACCCCATGACCTGCTTCTGCCGCAGCAGCGCGATGACCTTCGTCACCACCTCCGCATCGGTCTCGCTGCCGCTGATGCGCAGGTCGCAGGGCGCGGTCGAGCGGCCGGTTGGGTCGACCTCGATGGCCAGTGAGGGGGTGGCGCCGATCAACGCCTGCACCGAGCTGTGGTCGGCGAGGCCGATGGCGTTGGTGGTCGAGACCAGGATCGCGCCCGAGGTCAGCAGCAGGTGCGCGACCTCGCCGAAGCGGCGCACCAGCTCGGCCTGGGTGGCGTCGACGGTGAGGTCGTGGTCGACGCCCATCAGCACGTTGGTGCCGTCGATGAAGTAGGCGTGCTTGCCGTGGTCGAACAGCGCGCGCTCCAGGGCGCGCGCGTAGCGGTCCTTGCCGACGCCGCGCTTGCCGACGAACATCACCAGCGCGGGCAGGTGACCAAAGCGCTTGGCGCGGTCCTCGATGCCGACGCTGCCGTGGAT
>JACDGQ010000246.1 GCA_013821615.1 Planctomycetota bacterium | reverse complement strand
GCGTGGTGGCGCGCGCCGCGGTGGTCGAGACCGCCGCGGTCGGTGGGCCGGCGGGACAGGGGGCCTATCTCAACGGCGCCTGGTTGGTGGCGAGCGCCCTCGGCCCGCACCAGCTGCTGCACCTGCTGCAGGCAATCGAAACCGCGCTCGGGCGCGCGCGCGCGGTGCGCTGGGGCGCGCGCAGCATCGACCTGGACCTGCTCCTGCGCAGCGACGGGGCGGTGGTCGCCAGCCCGGTCCTGACCCTGCCCCATCCCCGCCTGCACGAGCGGCCATTCGTGCTCGGGCCGCTGGCGGAGATCGCCGGGGAGTGGCGGCATCCGCTGCTTGGCGTTTCCATCGCTGATCTTTGGGTGCGGAGTGCGGAGTGCGGGGTGCGGAGTGCGACGAATCCGTGAGTTCCGGGGTGGCCGCGAGGTTCGCTGGCCCCAGGGCACGTGCACAACCCCTCGTACGGGTGTCCCAGCACTCCGCACCCCGCACTCCGCACTCCGCACCAGCTGGCGCAGCCCGCTGAACACTACGGGCTTGTGAGCCCCCGATCCCTCCACATCATGACAACCCGGCTCCCGTCAGGCCTGGCTCTTTGCCTCAGAGGTTGCGATGTTTGAACACATTTCCGAACGCTTCGGTGCCATCTTCGACAAGCTGCGCTACGGCGGCAAGCTCACCGAGGACAACATCCGCGAAGGCCTGCGCGACGTGCGCCGCGCGCTGCTCGAGGCCGACGTCAACGTCGGCGTGGTGCGCGACTTCATCGACCGGGTCACGGTCAAGGCGGTCGGCGAGGCGACCATCAATGGCGTCCAGCCCGGACAGCAGGTGGTGCAGATCGTCCACGACGAGCTGATCGCGCTGATGGGCGAGGCCGATTCCGACATCCCCTACGCCAAGAGCGGTCCGACCGTGATCATGATGGCCGGCCTGCAGGGCGCCGGCAAGACCACCACCTGCGGCAAGCTCGCCAAGCTGCTGCTCGAGAACGGCAAGCGTCCGCTGCTGGTCGCCGCGGACCTGCAGCGTCCGGCCGCCATCGAGCAGCTCAAGGTGCTCGGCCAGCAGATCGGCGTGCCGGTCTTCCACGTGGCCGGGTTGAGCTCTCCCGAACTGTGCGCGAAGTCGCTGGCCTTCGCGGCACAGGACAACCGCGACGTGGTCATCCTCGACACCGCCGGACGCCTGCACGTCGACGACGAGCTGATGGCCGAAGTCGCCAGGATCCACAGCCACGCCAAGCCGCACCAGACCTACCTGGTGGTCGACGCGATGACTGGCCAGGACGCGGTCAACTCCGCCAAGGCCTTCAACGATCGCCTGCCGCTCGACGGTGTGATCTTCACCAAGCTCGACGGCGACGCGCGCGGCGGCGCCATCGTCAGCCTGCGCACCATCATCGGCAAGCCGATCAAGTTCGTCGGCGTCGGCGAGAAGCTCGACGCGCTGCAGCCGTTCTACCCCGACCGCATGGCGCGGCGCATCCTCGGCATGGGCGACATCCTGTCGTTCGTCGAGAAGGCCCAGTCGGTGGTCGACGAGAAGCAGGCCAAGAAGCTCGAGGAGCGCATCCTCAAGAACAAGTTCGACCTCGAGGACTTCCGCCAGCAGCTCGGCGCCATCCAGAAGATGGGCTCGATCAAGGACATCCTCGGCATGATCCCCGGCATCGGCGCGAAGTTCGCCGGGCTGAACGTCGACGAGAGCATCTTCCGCAAGTACGGCGCGATCATCAGCTCGATGACGTCCTCCGAGCGCGCCCGCCCCGACCTGATCGACATGAGCCGCCGCCGCCGCGTCGCGCACGGCTCGGGCACCACCACCAACGACGTCCAGGCGCTGCTCAAGCACTTCACCACCATGAAGAAGGTGATGGGCAAGTTCGGTGACGTGAAAGAGTTGGCCGACCGCCTGCCCGACCAGGACGAGTTGACCCCCGAGCAGCTCGCCAACCCGCAGGCCTTCATGCCCAACCCCAACCGCCTCTTCGCCAAGCGCGAGGACAAGGACGCGCTGGAGCGCTACCGCAAGGAGCGCAAGAAGGCGAAGAAGGCGAAGAAGAAGCAGAGATAGCGCGCGGGGCGCGCGCTGGCTGGCGGCAGACAGCAGACAGCGCGCGACCCGTGTTGCGCGCCGCGCGGTGCCGCATCGCCCGCGCCTTGCGGCCCGGGGCCGCATCGGGATGGTGGCGGGCGATGGAAAGCACCCCGCTCAAAGTCCTGTTCATCTTCACCGCCTTCTGGTGCTCGCTCACCGGTCTGTTCCTGGTCGTTCAGGTGCTGCGCGGCTGGCAGGTCTGGGACGCGCGACGCCATTTCCTGCCGGCGAGCGCCGTGGTGCTGGCCAGCGAGGTCGTCGATTCCACCGGTTCGGAGGGCAGCACCTACGCACCGCGCATCCGCTACCGCTACCGCGTCGCTGGGCGTGATCACGAGGGCGACCGCTACGATCTGGGCGGTGGCGGCGCGAGCGATGACCGAGGCTGGAGTCGCCGAGTGGTGGATGCCCACCCGCCTGGCGCCGAGATTGCGATCTGGTACGACCCGCGGATGCCGGACAACGCGGTGATCGCCTGCGGCTGGCCGCGCAACTATTGGTTCCTGTGGATGTTCATGCAGCCTTTCCTGGTCGCCGGCATCGGCCTGATCGCCAGCATCGGCGTCATCATCCGCTGGCGCCGGGCGCGGCGCCACTGTCTGGCCGGATCGTTGGTCGCGGGCTGGACCATCCCCGGCTGGGGAACCTGCGCGGCCGACGCCCGCGGCCTGCGCATCGGCGGCGGGCTGGACACGTGGACGGCGGTGTCGACCGCCGGCGTCAGCTACGGTGGCCTGGTCTTCCTGACCATGTTCCCGGTCGCCTTCCTCGGCGGCGGGTCCGAGGACGTTCCGTGGGGTCGCGACGGCAGGGTCATCGCCGCGCTGCTCGGGGCGAACCTCGCCGTCGCTATCGGCGTCGGCATCGCCGTCTACCGTCGCAGTTCGATCGCCCTGCTGGTCATCGACGAACGCGAGCGCCGCGTCACGCTGCGCTCGCGGCACGGATCGCTGGAAGCGCCATGGAGTGCCATCGACGCGTGGCGGGTGCAGCGCACCGCGACCACGGACGACGGCACCACGACCTATTCATACGCGGTCACGCTTACCGCCGCCGGTCGCGCGCCGCTGGTGGCCCTGACCACCGGGTCGGCCGAGGTCGCGGTGCACGTCGCCGGCAAGCTCGCGGCGGCGACTGCTTCGCCCTGTTTCGCCGAGCCAAGGGGGGATGGGCAGGTCGCGCGCACGTAGAATCCGGTTAGGTCGTGGACCCCACCCGCAATCCTCATTTCAACAGCAGATCCTTCGCATTCACGCCCCACCACGCGAAGCCGCGCTCGATCGCCGCCTGGCGCTTGAGCTGGTCGGCGCGGGGGTCGAAGCCGAAATTCTGGCCGCTGAGGATGGTCAGGCAGCGCGCCAGGTGGGCGCCGGCGACGTTGGCCTCGAGGGCCATCAGCAGCACCGGGATGGCCGGCTTGTAGTCGAGCTTCACCAGCGCTTCGGCGGCGTAGCGGCGCACGCCGTCATCGCCGTCGCTAAGCGCGTCTGTCAGCACCTGGGCCTGGGTCTTGTCGCCGAGATTGCCCAGGCCGATCGCGCACATGCGGCGGATGTGCGCCGGGTGGTCGCTGGCCAGGCCCTTGGCCAGGATCGGCGCGGCCTCGGCGATGGCGAGGGTGCCGAGGTCGGTGCGGGCACTGGCGCGCAGTGGCGCCGAGACGTCGTCGCTGCGCGACTTGTAGTCGTTGGCGTCGACCGCTTTGACGCGCGTCAGCACATTGAGTGCAGTGACGCGCACGGTGGCATCATTGTTCTTCAGCAGGGCGCGCAGCATCGGCAGGGCGTTCTCGGCGCCCTGGCTGCTGATCGCCTGCATCGCCGCGCACAGCACCTCCGGACTATTGGTCGAGGCCTGCATTTTCGGCATCAGGTAAGGGGTCGCGGCCGGATCGTGCAGGGCGCCGAGGGCGCGGATGGCGTCGATGACGGTTCCCTGATCCTTGTCGCCGAGCAGGTCGACCAGGCGCTCGAAGTGCTGCTGGTAGAAGAGGTCGGCGACGCGCGCCGCAGCCAGGATGTGATCGTCGTCGATGTGCGTCGCGGCATCGCCGGCGGGGGCGGCGGCGGCCTCGTCGGCGGCGCGCAGCGGGAGGGTCAGGCAGCCCGCCAAGGCGAGGATACCGGCGGCGCGGATCAGGATGAGGCTGGTCATGGCGCCACCTTGGCGTCCCGCCGTGCCGATGCCACGGCCCTCCGTGGGGCTGGACGGGGGGGTGGGCGAGGTGTGTCAGTATGGCCGGGTGGATGCGGAAGACTCACGTCTCGTGGCACGTTGCGTCCGGCTCCATCCAAGGCCTTGCGTCGTCCCGCCCCTCAGATCCCGCGGGTCACCAGCTCATGGCGCGCATCGCGGCGCGGGATGGCGACCGTGAAGGCCGTGCCCGAGCTGTCGCTGACCATGGTCACCGTGCCGCCAAGCACGTCGGAGAGCTGGCGCACGATCGCCAGGCCCAGCCCGGTGCCGCCGGTCTGGCGGCTGCGGTGGGCGTCGACGCGGTAGAAGCGGTCGAAGACGTGCGCCTGGTGCTCGGCCGGGATGCCGATGCCGGTGTCGGTGACGGTGATAACCACGCCGGCCGCGCCGGCCTCGGCGAACTGCAGGGTCACGGTGCCGCCGACGCGGTTGTAGCGGATGGCGTTGGAGACCAGGTTGCCGACCAGCTGGCGCACCAGTTCCGTGTCGGTCATCGCCAGCAGCTGCGCTGGCGCGACCAGTTCGAGGCGCACTTGGGCGCGGTCGGCGGCCGGGGTGAACTCGTCGATCAGCGCCTGGCCGAGGCGCGCGAGGTCGACGTCGGCGGGCTGCACCTGCCAGGCACCCTGCTCGAGCCGTGACAGGGTCAGCACGTCGCGCACCAGCGTGGCGAGGCGGTCGGCGTGGGCGGCAACCTTGCCGAGGAACTCCCGCGCGATCACCGGGTCCTCCTCCAGCACGCCGTCGAGGAGGGTCTCGGTGAAGCCCGAGATCGCGGTCAGCGGGGTCTTGAGCTCGTGGCTGACCGCGGCGATGAAGTCGCGGCGCGCGCCCTCCAAGCGCTTCAGTTCGGTGAAATCGTGGAGGATGATGACGCGCACGCCGTGCCCGCCCGAGGTCACCAGCGCGCGCAGCTGGCGCCGGCGGTGCTCGAGCTCGTTCTCGCTGCCCGGGCCGGCGCCGCCCGCGCCGGTCAGCACCGGCAGGTGCTCGTAGTAGGCTTGGCTGAGCACGTCGGCGCCGCCCGCGGCCATCTGACGGTAGGCGGGGTTGGCGTAGAGCACGCGGTCGAGTTCGTCGATGCAGGCCACGCCTTCGTTGAGCGCGCCGAGCGCGCCGTCGAGCAGGGAGCGCTGGCGCGCGATCTCGTCGCGGTTGGCCTGCAGGCGTACGCCCAGCGCGTTGAGCTCGTGTCCGAGGTGGGCCAAGGTGTCGCCGCCGAGCAGCCC
>JACDGQ010000245.1 GCA_013821615.1 Planctomycetota bacterium | reverse complement strand
GCACCAGACTGCGAGCGGTGCCGTGCGTCGGCGCACCGACGTGGGCAGCGGCCGGGTGGAGGCCGGAGCCGGGCGCGCCGGCACGCCTACGGAGCGCTCCTCCCCGCCCGAGAGCTTCCGGCGCGCCGGCCTGGGCCCCTCCGATCCCCAGAACTCGACCACGGCACGTGCGCGCCGGCAGGCGAGCGATTCGTCAGGGCCCAGTATCGTGGTCGGCCCGGCGGCGCGCCCGTCCGGAACCACCTCGCGGCTGACCGCCTCTTCCGGCGCGCCGGCGCGGCCATCGGTAAGCGGACGGGCGACCACGACCCCGCCACGGCCGGGCAGTCGCCAGCGCCCGGCCTGGGTGCGCGACCTCGAGCCTGAGCGCAGCAGTGACGATGGGGAGACGGAGGATGACGAAGCGCCACGCGGGTCGCGCGCGGTGCGCGTCTCCACCGTGCTCGGCATCCTGCTCGCGGTGGCCGGCGCTGCGCTGTTCTGGGCCCGCCAGTCCGGGATGTTCGCGCCGGACATGATCGCGACCGCGGGGCCGCCGCGCTCCGTGGCGCCCAACCCGACGCCGGTCGCGGCGGATGGCGCGGTCAGCGCCGGCGGCGCTCCGGTAAAACCGGAACCATCCATCCAGCCGGCGGTGTCAGCACCCGAGCCGGGGTCCCAAGGCCTGCAAATGTGGCTGCGCTTCAACGCCGGTGGCCAGCCGGGCGACGATGCGGCGGGCCAGCGCATCACCCCCACGGTCGCAGGCATGGTCCAGGTGGTCGACGACCCGCAGCGCCACGGCGTCGCGTTCTTCGACGGCAAGGGCAGCATCGCCGTCGCTAATCCGGTCCATGGCGCCTTCACTCTCGCCTGCTGGCTGCGCACCACCCAGGACCTGATCCCGCCCAGTGGCGATGCCGAGCACGCGGGTTGGTGGGATGGCATCGGCCTGATCGATGGCGAGGTGGCCGCGGTGGTAAGCGACTTCGGCATGTCCCTGATCGAGGGCCGCTGCGCCTTCGGCACCGGTGCGCCCGACCTGACGCTGCTGTCCAGCGGCCGCCTCAACGACGGCACCTGGCACCACGTTGCCGGGGTGCGCGACACGCGCGGCACCATCACGCTCTACATCGACGGTCGCCGTGACGGCTCGCGCGGGGGCGCGCCCGAGCCTCGCGACGCGACCCAGCGTCTGACCATCGGCTGCATCCAGACGGGCACGAACCATTACATCGGCAAGCTCGACGAGGTGCGCATCTACGACCGCGCCCTCGATGATGCCGAGGTTGCCAATCTGGTCGCGGCCGAGCGGGCGGCGAAGCCGTAGGAGTCCTTCCACCACCCAGGTTTACTCCGGCCAAGACGCCAAGGCGCCCAGATTGGAAGAACAGCGCGGGAAGCGCTGGTTCCTCGTCGTCCGAGGTGGAATGCTTCCGTGCATCGCGGGGAAAGCGCAATCTGATCGAACAGGAGGAACGGAGAAACGGAGGAAGACAGGGAGCCGGTGAAAAAGCGAAATCGGGGGAAACGGCAACGCCGTCGCTTGGCTGTCCTTCGTTCCTCTTGTTCGATCCTGCCTTTCCTGTTTTGATCAATGCGACCCGAGTAGGCAAAAGCCGACGATCACCCCAATGCGTCGCGTAGTTCCTTGAAGTCGGTGACGAACCAGTCCGCCCCCGCTTTGACCTTCTCGCGCACCACGATGCCGCCGTAGCCGATGAAGCCGTCGGCGGGCGGGCGCGCCTCGAGATCGGTGATGCCGTCTCCGACCATGATCAGCGGCGCGTAGCCGAAGCGTTGCTTGAGGTCGGCGATGGCCACCGCCTTGCCGCCGCTGCGCGCGGTTGGGCAGGAGTCGTCGAAGCCGGCGTAGGAGCCGTCGGCGGCGAAGCGCAGGGCGTTGGCGATGACGCGCTCCTTGGGCAGGCCCAGGCGCTTGGCGAGCGGCGCGATCATCTCGATGAAGCCGCCCGAGACGAGATGCACGGCCACGCCTTTGCGGACCAGCGCATCGACCAGCTCGCCGATGCCGGGGGTCAGGCGCGGCGGATGGGCCTTCAGGCATGTGGCGAGCAGCTCGCGGCCGGGCCGGATGAGCGCGAGGCGCTGGCGCAGCGCATCCTGGAACAGCACCGTGCCGCCCATCGCGCTGCGCGTCAGTTCGGCGACCTGGTCGGCGACGCCGGCCTGGGCGGCGAGCACATCGATGCCCTCGTCCGGGCTGACCGTCGAATCGACATCGAAGCACACCGCCTGGGCCTGGCGCCACAGCGCGCGGATCTCGGCGTGGCCGGCGGGCATCAGTGGATCGGCGCAGCCGGAGTCAGGTAGCGCAGGATGCGGCCGAGTTCGGCCTTCATGTCCTGGCGCGCCACGATCAGGTCGAGCTGGCCGTGCTGGTGCAGGAACTCGCTGGTCTGGAAGCCGTCGGGCAGCTCCTGCTTGATGGTCTCCTTGATCACGCGCGGGCCGGTGAAGCCGATCAGCGCCTTGGGCTCGGCGATGATGACGTCGCCCAGGCTGGCGTAGCTGGCCATCACCCCGGCCATGGTCGGGTTGGTCAGCACCGAGATGTAGGGCAGGCGCGCGACCGCATGGCGCGCCAGGGCGGCGCTGGTCTTGGCCATCTGCATCAGCGACAGCGCGCCTTCCTGCATGCGCGCGCCGCCGGAGGTCGAGACGATCACCACCGGCATGCGCGCGGCGGTGGAGCGCTCGATCATGCGCGTGAGCTTCTCGCCCACCACCGAGCCCATCGAGCCGCCGTTGAAGCTGAAGTCCATCACCCCCAGGCCGAGGGCGAGGCCGGCCAGGCTGCCGGTGCCGGTGATGACCGCGTCCTTGAGGCCGGTCTTGGCCATCGACTGGGCGATGCGCTCGGTGTAGGGCTTGGAGTCGACGAAGCCGAGGGGATCGCCGCTGGTGAGATCGGGGTCCCACTCGGACCAGGTGCCATCGTCGATGAGCAGCTGGATGCGCGCGTGCGCCAGCATGGTGAAGTGGTGGTTGCACTCGGGGCAGGTGTCCTGGCGTTCCTCGACCAGGCGCTTGAACACCGTCTTGGTGCAGCTCGGGCACTTCACCCACAGGCCGTCGGGGATCTTCTTGGGATCCCGCCCGGCGGAACCGCGACGCAGCCTGTCAAGGACCATGCAATTGCTCCGGGCGGCGGATGCTATGCCGCAGCCGCCCCGCGCAACGCCGCGCTGCGGCTGGCGCAGACGCCGCGGGCGGGGATGCGCAGGGGGAAGTTTGCTTTTCCCCTCCCTGATCTAGGCTTCCGGACCGGAGGTCACCCCCCATGCGTCAGCTGCTCCCCCTGGCGGTCCTCGCCTGCGCCCTTGTCGCCGCACCGGTTTGCGGCACTGGCGCCTGGGCCGCGGAAGGCGGCGACCCGGCGGCGGCGGCGGCGCCCGCCCCGCTCAAGACCACCATGGCCAAGAAGGGCACGGTGCGCTTCGGGCCGAACCTCAAGGCCAAGGCCGCCTGCATCCTCGATGCCGGCAGCGAGCTCGAGCTGCTCGGCCCGGCCGAGGGCATGCCCGGCTGGTACGTGGTGCGCTTCCCGCGCGAAGGCTCGGCGTGGATGCACCAGAAGGTCCTGCAGGCCCAGCCCGACGGCAAGACCTTCCTGGTCCTCGAAGACCGCGCCCGCGCCCGCGATGATGCGACGCAGGGGGCGAGCATCGTCGCCGAGCTGGCCAAAGGCGACGTCGTGGAGGGCAAGGGCCGCGTGGTCGGCGCCTGGGTCGCGGTCTACCCGTCCAGCGCCGTCGCCTATGTGCACAAGAGCGTCATCAACCTGCCCAAGGAGGTCGTCCAGGCCGCCGTCGCCAAGGGCGTGGTGCTGAGCATGGTGGATGCCCAGTGGCAGGTGGCCGAGCAGCTCGACGCGCAGTACGAGGGCGCGCTGCGCCGCAACCTCGACCTCGCCGCTACCCTCGACTGGTCGCTGCTCGCAGGGCTCCTCGACAGCGTCGGCGACGGTCACCCCAGTGTCGCTGTCCAGCTCAAGGCCAAGGCCATCCGCGAGCGCCTCGCCAAGGTCATCCACGCGGTCGCGACCGTGCAGGAGGTCAACCACCTGACGCCGGTGCGCGACGTCCCCGGCGAGCCGCGCGTGGCCACCCCGGAAGAGCTGGTCGACGCTGCCGCGGCGCGCGCCAAGGCCCAGGGCGGAGAAGAGCACGCGGTGGCGCATCAGCCCAAGCCGGTCCCCGAGCAGCCCAAGCCCGCGCCCGAGCCGGAGCAGCCCAAGCTGACGCCCGAGCAGCCGATACCGGAGCCGCCGAAGCCGACGGTCGCCGAGACGCCCAAGCCGGAGCAGCCGGTGGCGCACGTCGCCAGCGAGGACCTCAAGACCGCGGTCGCGGCCGCGCCGCTCGCGCCGGGCGCCTTCGCCGCCACCGGCTGGCTCGAGGAGCGCGCCTACCCGCAGGTCGGCGCCAACCACGTGATCATCGACAAGGACGGGAACGTCTGCGCCTTCGTCACGGTCAAGGCCGGCACGCCCATCCAGCTCTCCGAATTCTTCTGGCGCAACGTCGGCGTGCGCGGCGAGGTCAAGCAGGTCGAGCAGTCGCTGCATAATCTCGGCAAGGCGGTGCCGTTGGTGGTGGTGGACGATATTGCGCTCTTGGGGAAGTGAGGGACTCCGGGGCTGACAGCTGGCGGCTGACAGCTGACAGCCAACCGTGATCAACTGCGCCGTCAGCAGTCAGCCATCAGCCATCAGCGGCTTGAAAATCCCGATGCACCGATGCGGAGGCGAAAGGGCGTAATGGAAACCGGCGGTCATCCCATGAACGACCCGCAGCCCGTTCCTGCGCGCGCCGTCGTCCGCGCCCCGGGCCCGCACGACACGCCGATGATGCGCCAGTATCTCGAGGTGAAGGCCGCGCAGCCGGACTGCGTGCTGCTGATGCGCATGGGCGATTTCTACGAGGCCTTCCTCGACGACGCGGTCGAGCTCTCGCGCATCACCGGCGTGGCCCTGACCAGCCGCAACAAGGACGCCGACCAGCCCATCGCCATGGCCGGCGTGCCGCACCACAGCCTGCACGGCCACCTGCCCAAGCTGCTCGCCGCCGGCAAGCGCGTGGCGATCATGGACCAGCTCGAAGACCCGAAGGAGGCCAAGGGCCTGGTCAAACGCGGGCTGACGCGCCTGATCACCGCCGGCACGCTGATCGACGAGAGCGGCCTGGAGGCCGGCGCGGCCAACCATCTGGTCGCGCTCACCGGCCTGGACGGCGTGATCGGCGTCGCCGCGCTCGACGTCAGCACCGGGCGCTTCACCGTCGAGGAGGCCGCCACGCCGGCGCAGCTCGCCCTCGCCCTGGCGCGTCTCCAACCGGTCGAGCTGCTGCTGCCCGAGGAGCTGCGCGGCGAGCCCGCGGCGCTCGCCCGGCTCGCCGAGCTGAGCGCACCGATGCCGCTGCCGGCCGTCAGCGGGCTGCCCGCCTACGCATGGAAGTCGGCCGACGCGCGGCGTTTCCTGGCCGCGCGCCTGCGCGTCGCCAGCCTCGACGGCTTCGGCCTGGGTCCGGG
>JACDGQ010000244.1 GCA_013821615.1 Planctomycetota bacterium | reverse complement strand
CGCCGCTGACGGCGCGGCGTTGCTCGTGGCCAACGCCAAGGATCTCGAGCAGGCGCGCGTCGATGGGCTGGCGCCGGCCATGGTCGACCGCCTGCGCCTCGACGGCCCGCGCCTCGCCGCACTGGTCGCCGACCTGCGCCAGGTCGCCACCCTGCCCGACCCGGTCGGCGTGGTGCTGGAGGAGCGCGTCATCGCAGCGGGCGTGCGCGCGCAGAAGCTGGCCGTACCGATCGGCGTGGTCGCGATCATCTTCGAGAGCCGGCCCAACGTCACCGTCGATGCGGCCAGCCTGTGCCTACGCTCGGGCAACGCCTGCATCCTGCGCGGCGGCAAGGAGGCGGTGCACAGCAACCGCGCGCTCGCCGTGGCCTTCCGCCGCGGACTGGCGGCGGCCGGCGTGCCCGCCGACGCCGTGCAACTGGTGCAGGAACAGGACCGCGCCCTGATCCCGGTGCTGCTGGCCCGCGACGACGCCATCGACATCGTGGTGCCGCGCGGCGGCGAGGCGCTCATCCAGGCGGTGGTGGCGTGCAGCAAGGTGCCGGTGATCAAGCACGACAAGGGCGTGTGCAGCCTCTACGTGCACGCCGCGGCCGACCTCGCCATGGCCCTGCGCCTGGTGGTCAATGCCAAGTGCCAGCGTCCCGGGGTGTGCAACGCCATCGAGAACCTGCTGGTCGACGCCGCGATCGCTCCGCGCTTCCTGCCCATGCTCCAGGCCGAGCTCGCGCCGCGCGGCGTCGAGCTGCGCGCCGACGCGCGCGCGCTGCCGCTGCTGCCCGGGGCGGTGCCGGCGGGCGACGCCGACTGGGACACCGAGTACCTGGCGTTGATCCTGGCCGTGAAGGTGGTCGACGGGCTGGCCGACGCGATCCGCTTCACCGAGCGGCACGGCAGCCACCACAGCGACGGCATCGTCACCGCGGACGTCGCCGCGGCCGAGACCTACCTGCGCGAGGTCGACAGCGCTTGCGTCTACCACAACGCCTCGACGCGCTTCACCGATGGCGGTCAGTTCGGCTTCGGTGCCGAGGTCGGCATCAGCACCAACCGCGTGCACGCGCGCGGCCCGATGGGCATCCGCGAACTGTGCACCTACAAGTGGGTGTGCCGTGGCGAGGGTCAGGTGCGGGCGTGATGCTACGCCCTGGGAGTGCGCGATCCGGCGGCTACCGCGCGGAACGCCGTTCATAGAGTACCGTGCTCATGCACTTTGCAGTGCAGCACGCGCCACGACTGCGGCGCGGCGCGACCAGGGGCGGAAATTCCGCCATTTTCCCCGGCGCTGTCGCGCAGCGGCCTTGGCATGACCGGGGCTTACGGCCATGGTCCTCACGGCCCAGGGCGGAACGCGCATGTACGAACTCGGTCTCATCGGCAACTGCCAGGCGGCGGCCCTGGTCGGGCGCGACGGCTCCATCGATTGGATGTGCCTGCCGCGGCCCGACTCACCGCCGGTGTTCGGACGCCTGCTCGACCCGCAGGGTGGCCACTTCTCGATCGCGCCGGCACGGCCAGGCACCTCCAGCCAGCGCTACCTGGAGTCGACCAACATCCTCGAGACCATCCACGAGGACGCCGAGGGCAACCGCTTCGCGGTCATCGACTTCTTTCCCCGCTTCGAGCAGTTCGGGCGCATCTACCGCCCCTTGATGCTGATGCGCAAGGTGGTGCCGCTCAGCGGCGTGCCCAAGATCACCGTCGAGATCCAGCCGGTCCAGGGCTGGAGCAAGGAGCCCGCCCCGCTGCAGCGCGGCAGCAGCCACGTGCGCTTCCGCGGCCTGGACGACGAACTGCGCCTGTCGACGAGCATGCCGCTCACCCAGCTGCTTTCCGGCACGTACGCGATGCTGAGCGTGCCGCTCTATTTCATCCTCACCTGGGGCGTGCCGCCCGATGACGACCTGGCGACGCTGGTCGAGACCTTCCAGCTGCGCACCGAGCAGTGGTGGCGCACCTGGGTGATGGGCTGCAACACCCCGGTGCTGTTCCAGCGCGAGGTCATCCGCTCGGCGTTGGCGCTCAAACTGCACTGCTTCGAGGAGACCGGCGCGGTGCTGGCGGCGATCACCACCAGCCTGCCCGAGATTGTCGGCGACGTGCGCAACTGGGACTACCGCTTCTGCTGGCTGCGCGACGCCTACTTCACGGTCTCGGCCATCCACCGCCTTGGCCACTTCGAAGAGCTTGAGGGCATCCTGCGCTTCATGTTCGACGTCATCCACCGTGAGAACGTCGGCCGCCTGCACCCCGTCTACCGCGTCGACGGCACCCGCCCGCTGCCCGAGACCGAGCGCACGAACTGGGCCGGCTACCGCGGCTCCAAACCGGTGCGCACCGAGAACCAGGCCGCCGAGCACGTCCAGAACGACGTCTACGGGCAGATGCTGATGATGCTCTCGCGGCTCTACTTCGACGAGCGCTTCGCGCACCTGCGCTCGCGCCACTATGACGAGCTGCTCGCGACCCTGGCGGCGCGCTGCCTGGACACCCTCGACGAGCCCGACGCCGGGCTGTGGGAGCTGCGCGGCGACTGGAAGCCGCACACGTACACCGCGATGATGTCATGGACGGCGCTCGACCGCTACACGCGTCTGATCGGCATGGGCCGCATCCGCGGCGACGCCGTGCAGATCGCCGGTTGGCGCGACACCGCGCGCCGCGCTGTCGAGCGCGCGGTTTCAGACGGCGTGCTGTGGAGCGCGCCCGGCCATCGTACCGCCGACTCGGCGCTGCTGCTGCTGCCCACCCTGGGCTTTCCCGACCGCGAGCTCTGCGAGCGCACGGTCGACCACATCGCCAAGGACCTCGCCTGGGGCGGCGACCCTGCGAGCGGGTTCTATTACCGTTACCGCCACCATGACGACTTCGGCACGCCCAAGCATCCCTTCCTGATCTGCTCGTTCTGGATGGCCGAGGCCCTCGCCCGCCTCGGCCGCGTCGACGAGGGGCGCGCCGTGCTTACCAAGGCGCTGGGCGCGGCCAATGCGGTCGGGCTGTTCGCCGAGCACTTCGACCCGACGGGCGCGACGCAGAGCGGCAACTTCCCGCAGTGCTATTCGCACGTGGGGCTGATCATGTCGGCATTCGCGGTGAGTCCGTCCTGGCACACGGTGCTGTGATGGGGCGGTGCGCGGCTCTGCGGCGGCCGGCGCGGGTCCAGGTGGGATCAGTGCGTCGATGATGGAACCCACCGCAGCCGTTCCTGCCGACGGATCGACGGCGCGCCGCATTGCGCCGTCGCGCGGGCCCGAGACCGCACGCATCGCCCGCGGCACCGGGAAGCAATGGCGCCTGTTCAACGCCGCGCTGTCGCACACTCCGGACTTCGCCTACGTCTTCGACCTCGATGGCCGCTTCCTCTACGTCAACCGCGCCCTGCTGGAGCTGTGGCGGAAACCCTTCGCAGAGGCCGTGGGCCGTGATTTCTTCGAGCTTGGCTACCCGCCGGAACTGGCAGCGCGTCTGCAGCGGCAGATCGCCGAGGTCGTCGCGACGCGCGGCCAGGTGCGCGACCAGACGCCGTTCACCGACCCCGACGGCACCACGCGCCACTACGAATACATCTTCGTACCGGTGCTGGCCGAGGACGGCACGGTGGAGGCGGTCGCCGGCTCGACCCGCGACATCACCGATCGCCTACGCGGCGAGGAGGAGCTGCGCACCGCCGCAGCGGCGTTGAGCCGCAGCAATCTCGAGCTGGAGCGCTTCGCCGCCGTCGCCAGCCACGACCTGCAGGAGCCGCTGCGCATGGTGGCCGGCTTCCTGACCCTGCTCGAGGAGCGCTGCGCCGGTCAGCTCGGCGCGGACGCGCGCAGCTATATCGGCCGCGCCATGACCGGCACCACGCGCATGCAGGCGTTGATCGCCAACCTGCTCGCCTATGCCCGGCTGGGGGAGGTGGGCGAGGCGGTCGCCGTTGACCTGGGTGAAACGTTCGCCGCCGCGATCGACAACCTCACCAGCCGCATCGCCGAGACCCGGGGCACGGTCACCGCCGACGCGCTGCCGACGGTGCGCGGCGACGCCACGCGCCTTCTCCAACTGCTGCAGAACCTCATCGGCAACGCCCTCAAGTTCCGGGCCGCGATGCGCCCGCCCGTGGTCCACGTCTCCGCCGAGCGCGACGGTACCGGTTGGGTTCTGGCCGTCCGCGACAACGGCATCGGCATCGCCCCGGCGCACCAGGAGCGCATCTTCGGCGCCTTCCAGCGCGCCTTCACCAGCGGCACCTACGACGGCTCTGGCCTGGGCCTGGCGATCTGCAAGAAGATCGCCGAGAGCAACGGCGGCTGGATCCGCGTCGCATCGCAGGAAGGCACCGGCACGGTCTTCACCGTCCACCTGCCGGCTCTTGAGTAGTTTCTGGTCACGAGTTACGAGTTACGAGTCGCGAGAAGCGAGAAGCGAGAGGCGAGAGGCGAGAGGCGAGAGGCGAGAAAATCGCTCCCAACATGTGAATCAAATAGGCTGTCATCTCGAGTCTCGAGTCTCGAGTCTCTAAGCTCGCAGCTCGCAGCTCGCTACTACCTACTCGCTACTCGCTACTCGCTTCTCGCTGCTCGCCACTTCCATCTCCATTCATTCCACCACCACCACCCTTCCCACCATCGGCTCCCGGCTGGTGATCCACGCCACTGGTTTGTACTCGTTCTTCCCGTTGGCCAGCGTCAGCACCACCAGGTCGAGCGGTTTGCCGGCCATGTCGGGCGTCACCGGCAGGTAGTAGGTAAGGTTGCTGCCGGCCTGTCGCAGCGGGGCCTCCCAGACGTTGCTGAGGAAGGACGGCGCGCGGTCCGGGCAGCCAAGCGGGCGGCCGGCGAGGCGCGCGGCGGCCCAGGCGCCATCGACGCCATGCTCGCCCTCCAAGGCGATGCACAGATAGCTGCCTGGGGCTTCGTGCCCGAGTGTGACCGTCGCGCTCCACGCGGCGGTCGCGGTGCGCCGGGCGTAGGACTCGAACAGCTCCGAGGCGCGCCAGGAGGTGCGCGGTAGCGCCAGACCGCCCTGCTCGGCGGTCACCTCGCAGATGTGCATGGAGCCGCGCGCGAGGCGCAGATAACGCAGCGCCATGCGCGCGGGCGGGGCGATGGTCACCGTCTCTGCGGTGACGGTGGTGGGCAGGACCGTCCAGCGGAGAAGGTCGGCGGAGCCCTCGGCCTGGCCGCTGGTGGTGCCGCCGGCGAGCTGCAGCACGAAGCTGTCGGCGACGGTCGGCGCGCCGAGGTCGATGCGCAGCTCGGGCAGACCGTCCACGTTCGTGGGCAGGCGGCCGCCCTGCACCAGACCGGTGCCGCGCTCGCCATCGAAGAGCAGTTTGTCCCAGCACCCGCGACTGCGGAACAGTTCCTGGCCGAAGAAGGCGTCGCGCGCGGCCTGGACCTGGGGCACCAGCGTCGGCCCGGAGCGGCGCAGCGAGCGCGCCTCGAGCGCGTCGTTGTCGGCGGCGAAGCAGGTCGCCTCGTAGAGCGCCTGCGCATCGGCGGGTACCGCGCAGGGCGCGAGTTCGGCGAGGCGGCGGTGAGTGGACTGCG
>JACDGQ010000243.1 GCA_013821615.1 Planctomycetota bacterium | reverse complement strand
GGGCTGACCAAGGCCGGTACCAACGTCCTGACGCTGTCAGGCGTGAACACCTACACCGGCGCCACCACGGTCAGCGCCGGCACCCTGACGGACGGCGCGGCGGGGGTCATCGCGGACACCAGCGCGGTGACGGTGGCGAGCGGTGCGACCTGGAACCTGGCGAACTTCAACGAGACCGTCGGCTCCCTCGCTGGCGCGGGCAGCGTCACCTTGGGCAGCGCGACGCTGACCTGTGGAGGCGACGCCACCTCGACCACGCTGAGCGGCGTAATCAGTGGCACCGGCGCGGTGACCAAGGCAGGCGCCGGGACGATGACGCTGTCGGGTGTGAACACCTATACCGGCGCGACTACGGTCAGCGCCGGTACGCTCACGAACGGCGCCGCGGGGGTCATCGCCGACACCAGCGCCGTGACGGTGGCGAGCGGCGCGACCTGGAACCTGGCGAACTTCAATGAGACGGTTGGCTCGCTGGCGGGCGCGGGCAGCATCACCCTGGGCAGCGCGACGCTGACGTGCGGAGGCGACGCCACCTCGACCACGCTCAGCGGCGTGATCAGTGGCACCGGCGCGATGACCAAAGCGGGCGCCGGGACGATGACGCTGTCGGGCGTGAACACCTATACTGGCGTGACTACGGTCAGCGCCGGAACGCTCACCAACGGCGCCGCGGGGGTCATCGCGGACACCAGCGCGGTGACGGTCGCGAGCGGTGCGATCTGGAACCTGGCGAACTTCAATGAGACCGTCGGCTCCCTCGCTGGCGCGGGCAGCATCACCCTGGGCAGCGCGACGCTGACCTGCGGTGGCGACGCCACCTCGACCACGCTCAGCGGCGTCATCAGCGGCACTGGCGCGGTGACCAAAGCGGGCGCCGGGACGATGACCCTGTCGGGCGTGAACACCTATACCGGCGCCACCACGGTGTCCGTCGGCACGGTCCTGGTGAGCGGGTCGACCGTGGCGGGCAGCGCGGTGACGGTCGCGAACGGCGCCACCCTGGGTGGCACCGGCACGGTCGCCGGGACGGTGGCCTTGGCCGCGGGGTCGACCCTGGCGCCGGGCCTGGGCGGCACGGCGATCGGCACGCTGACCACGGGCTCGGTGACCTGCAATGCCACGTCGACGTTCTCTGTCGACCTCGATGGAACGACGCCGACGAATGACCGCGAGAGCACCACCGGCACGGTGGCCTGCGCCGGCACGCTGACCATCGCGACCATCGCCAACGCCGCGCTCGCCAAAGTCTACACCATCGTGTCGGCGGGCACCGTCAGCGGCACTTTCAGCGGCCTGGTGAACGGCGCGACGTTCACGCAGCAGGGCAGAAGCTTCCAGATCGCCTACACCGGCACCGCCGTGACCCTGACCGATGTGGCGCGGCCAACGACGCGGGTGTGGGATGGCGGCGGCGCCGACAACAACTGGACCACCGCGGCCAACTGGGACTTCGACCTGGCGCCGAGCGCTGGCGACGACCTGCAGTTCGCCGGGGCGACGCGCACCGCGCCGAACAATGATTTCACGGCCGCGACCAGCTTCGCGAGCATCACCTTCAATTCCGGGGCCAGCGCCTTCACCGTGGGCGGCAACGCCATCACCCTCGCCGGAGCGGTGACCAACAGCGGCACCGCGTTGCAGACCCTCAACCTGGCGATGTCCGTGGCGGCGACGCGCACCGTCGATGCGGCCAGCGGCGATCTCGCCCTGGGAGGCGTGGTGAGCGGGGTTGGCGGGCTGACCAAGGCAGGTACCAACGTCCTGACGCTGACGGGCGCGAGCACCTACACCGGCGCCACCACGGTCAGCGCCGGCACGCTGCTGGTGAGCGGGTCGACAGCGGCAGGGAGCGCGGTGGGCGTTTCCAGCGGCGCCACCCTGGGCGGCACCGGCACGGTGGCCGGGACGGTGGCCTTGGCCGCGGGGTCGACCCTGGCGCCGGGCCTGGGCGGCACGGCGATCGGCACGCTGACCACCGGCTCCGTCACCTGCAACGCCACCTCGATCCTCAGTCTCGATCTCAATGGGACGACGCCGACGAATGATCAGGTGACCACCTCTGGCACGGTGGCCTGCGCCGGCACGCTGACCATCGCGAGCATCGCCAATGCCGCGCTCGCCAAGGTCTACACCATCGTTTCGGCCGGCACCGTCAGCGGTACCTTCAGCGGTCTGGTGAATGGCGCGAAATTCACCCAGCAGGGCCGCACCTTCCAGATCGCCTACACCGGCACCACGGTGACTCTCACCGACGTGGCGCGGCCGACCACGCGGGTGTGGGACGGTGGCGGAGCCGACAACAACTGGACGACCGCGGCCAACTGGGACTTTGATCTGGCGCCGATCGCGGGCGACGACCTGCAGTTCGCCGGGGCGACGCGGACGTCGCCGAACAATGATTTCACCGCCGCCACGAGCTTCGCCAGCATCACCTTCAATTCCGGGGCGAGCGCCTTCACCGTCGGCGGCAATGCCATCACGCTCGCCGGCGCGGTGACCAACAGCGGCACCGCGCTGCAGACCCTCAACCTGGCCCTGGCCGTGGCGGGGACCCGCACCGTCGATGCGGCCAGCGGCAACCTGGCTCTGGGGGGCGTGGTGAGTGGGGTGGGCGGGCTGACCAAGGCGAGTGCCAACGTCCTGACGCTGTCGGGCGTGAACACCTATACCGGCGCCACCACGGTCAGCGCGGGTACGCTGCTGGTGAGCGGGTCGACCGTAGCAGGCAGCGCGGTGAGCGTTTCGAGCGGCGCCACCCTGGGTGGCACCGGCACGGTCGCCGGGACGGTGGCTCTGGCCGCGGGGTCGACGCTGGCGCCGGGTCTGGGCGGCACGGCGATCGGCACCTTGACCACCGGCTCCGTCACCTGCAACGCCTCCTCGACGTTCGCCGTCGACCTGGACGGCACGACACCGACGAATGACCGTGAGAGTACCGCCGGCACGGTCGCCTGTGCCGGTACGCTGACCATCGCGAGCATCGCCAACGCCGTGGTCGGCAAGGTCTACACCATCGTCTCGGCGGGCACGGTCAGCGGCACCTTCAGCGGTCTTGCCACCAATGCGGTCTTCACCCAGGCTGGCCGCTTGTTCCGCATCGCCTACACCGCTACGGCCGTGACGCTGACCGACTTCGCGCCGGTGGTGACCGCGCGGCAGACGTTGGATGCCGACGGCAACGGCCGCATCGATCGCATCCGCCTGACCTTCGACCTGGCGCTGAATGACGACACCAGCGCGCTGACCGTGACGGTGGCCGGCTATGCCGTGAGCGGCTTCGCCACCGGTGCGGTGGCCAACGACAACCAGCTCGACGTGCTGCTGACCGAGTCGGGTGCCGGCGACACCGGCGCCACGCCCGCGGTGCGCATCACCGCCAATACCTCCCTCATGCACGCGCTGGGCGCGGGCGTGGTGCAGGTCGAGGGCTCGGCGACCGCGGCCACCGACAGCGCCGCGCCGGTGCTGCTGTCCACGGCGTGGACCGATGGCGGCACCGGCGGCGTCAGCGCCGGCGACACCGTGACCCTGACCTTCTCGGAGAGCGTCACCGCCGCGGCGATGACGGTGGCGGACCTCGGCCTGCCGGTGACCAGCGACACCCTATCGACGACCACCATCGCCAACCAGACCGGCAGCAGCATCACCATGACCCTGGCGGGCAGCCCGCGGCTGACGCCGGGCGGCACCTACAGCGCAGCGGCGACCGGCGCGGGCAAGCCGAGCGGGGTGTTCGTGGCCTCGGGCGCGCATCTGCTGGACGCGGTCGGCCTCGCCCCCACGACCGGCAACGCCGCCAGTGCGCGCGATCTCGGCCCCGGCACCAGCACGGTGGCGATCGCCTGGGCGACGGGCAGCGATCCGCGCACCTGGGCGCTGGGCACGATGACCGTGGGCACCATCGCCAACTCCCTCGCCAGCGGCGTCGACCTGACGGTGCTGGATAGCGGTGACTGCAACGTCGACCTCTCCATCGCCAGCGCGGCGACTGCGCCTTCCAGCTGGGGACCCGCGGCCAGCGCCGGGGCGAACGCCTACTTGATGAAGGCGGGCACCAGCGCGGCCGCATCCGGCGCACCCACCAACCCGGCGTCCTACGCGCTGACGCTGACCACCACCGCACAGGCGCTGACCAGCGGCCTGCTGAGCGGCGCGACCTCCGCCTATGCGCTCTACTTCCAGGCGCCGACGTCCATCAGCAGCGGATCAGCCACGCAGCAGACCATCGTCATCTCCATCACTGCGGCACTCGCGCCATAAGGGCCCCAGCCAGCGAACCCGCTCGCCCTGGCGTTTAGTCGCCAGCGCTGGACGCGGCCAGCGCCCCGGACGCGGACTCGCCGCGCTGGACGGTCACCGCTGGTGCATGAGCGGACCACCGTCCTGCGCTTCAAGCCTGATCGCCCGCGGTGGCCAGGCAGCCTGCTGGCATGCACGGATTCCACCCTGCGCTGAGCACCACGATGCAGGGCTTGGCGCGGTGCCGGCATGGCCTTCCGGCGCCGCTGCGACGACGTAGCATGCGTGCATGCTCCAACCCGGCACCGTCCTCGGCGGCATCCGCATCGACGCCCTGCTCGGCAAGGGCGCGATGGGCGAGGTCTACCGCGGGCTGCAGCTGTCGCTCAAGCGGCCGGTGGCGGTCAAGCGCGTCGCCGAGCACCTGCTCGGGGATGAGCAGGCGGTGGCGCGCTTCGCGCGCGAGGCGCAGTGCGTGGCGCGCGTGCAGAGCCCGTATGTGGTCGGCGTCCACGATTTCGGACGCTTCCGCGACGCCGCCGGCGACGAGCACCTGCTGCTGGTGATGGAGCTGGTCGACGACGGCGCCAGCCTGCGCGCGCTGCTTGCCGGGCGGCGGCGCGCGGCGCTCGACTGGCGCACCGGCACCGCCTTCATCCTGCACGTCGCCGAGGGCCTGGCGGCGGCGGCGGAATTCGGCGTGGTCCACCGCGACATCAAGCCCGACAACATCATGGTCACGCGCAAGGGCGTGGCCAAGCTCGCCGACTTCGGCTTGGCGCGTGCGGTCGACTCATCGGCCATGACCATGGAGGGCGCGGTGCTCGGCACGCCCCTGTACCTTTCGCCCGAGGCCTGCCGCGGCCTGCCCGTCGACGCGCGCGGCGACCTCTATTCGCTCGGCTGCACCTGGTTCCACCTGCTCGCCGGCGGGCCGCCCTTCCAAGCCTCGACCACCGTCGCCCTGCTGCGTGCGCACCTCGACGATCCGCCGCCGCCGCTGCGCAAGCTCGCGCCCGAGGTGCCCGAGGCGGTCGCCGCGCTGGTCATGCGCCTGCTCGCCAAGGATCCCGGACGGCGACTGCCCAGCGCGCAGGCGCTGGTCGAGGCGCTGCACGGTCTGGCCGCGCAGGGCCTGGTCATCCCGCGCACCGCGCCCGAAGTCTTCGGCGACGAGCCGGCAACCACCGCCACGCACCTTGCGCCCGCAATCGGTGCCGGCACCGCGCAGACCATCGCCAGCGGCGGCGTCGTGCCATCCGGCAGCGGCGCGGCCACCGTGCCGACGGTGCTGGCGGCGAC
>JACDGQ010000242.1 GCA_013821615.1 Planctomycetota bacterium | reverse complement strand
GTCGGTCTTCCTGGCGCCGTGCGGACGCTCGAACGGCCTGTGCTTCACCGCAGCCGGCGACCTGATCGCCTGCGCCGACGAGCACAACGAGCTGTGGTCGATCTCGCCCGCCGGCAAGGCCACCGTCCTGCTCAAGGACTACCACGGCAAGCTCCTTGACGGGCCCAACGACGTGTGGGTCCGCCCAGACGGCGGCCTCTACTTCAGCGACCCGTTCTACAAGCGCGACTACTGGAAGCGCGGCGACCGCGAGCAGCCCGTCATGGGGGTGTACTTCCTGAGCGCCGACCGCGCCAAGCTGGTGCCGGTGATCACCGACTTCGACCGCCCCAACGGCCTCATCGGCTCGCCGGACGGCAAGACCCTCTACGTCACCGACATCGGCGCCGGCATCACCTGGCGCTACGCCATCAACGTCGATGGCACGCTCGCAGAGAAGACGAAGTTCTGCGCCATGGGCTCGGACGGCATGACCATCGACGACCAGGGCAACGTCTACCTCACCAACAAAGGTGTGACGGTCTTCAACCCCAAGGGCGAGAAGATCGAGCACATCGACGTGGCCGAGAACTGGACCGGCAACATCTGCTTCGGCGGCAAGGACCACCACCTGCTGTTCATCACCGCCTCGACCAGCATCTACGGCCTGCGCATGCAGGTGGGTGGCGCAGGCAGCCAGTGAATCAGCAGGCGGCTGAGAGGCGTTCCGGGGTGTGGCGTCGGGTTTCCGCCTGACCTCCGCCGGCCGTGAGGTTGCGGTCGCAGCCCCGCGGCTATGACCGTCCGCATGCTCATGCTCATCGATGCCTTCGCCGATGCGCCCTTCACCGGCAATCCCGCCGCGGTGTGCGTGCCGCAGCGCGCGGTCGATGCGCAGTGGATGCAGGGTCTGGCGGCGGAGATGAACCAGGCCGAGACCGCTTTTCTGTGGGCGCGCAGCGCTGGTGAGTGGGATCTGCGCTGGTTCACCCCGGTCGCCGAGGTCGACTTGTGCGGACACGCCACGCTCGCCTCGGCGCACGCCCTGTGGGAGACCGGGATGGCTCCCGCGACGCAGGCGCTGCGCTTCCACACGCGCAGCGGCGTGCTCGCCTGCACGCGGCGCGGGTCGGTGATCGCCATGGACTTCCCCGCGGTGCCGGTGCGGCCCGCCACCCCGCCTGAGGACCTGGACACCGCACTGGGCGCACGCCTGCTGACGGTCGCCAGCGCCGGGAGCGACCTGCTGGTCGAGGTCGACGACGCCGCCACCGTGCGCGGTCTGGCCCCCGACCTCGTCGCGATCGCCGCGCTGGACCTACGCGCCCTGATCGTCACCGCGCGCAGCGACGACGCGCGCTGGCACTTCGTCTCGCGGGTTTTCGCGCCGCGCTACGGCATCCCCGAGGATCCCGTGACCGGCTCCGCGCACTGCGCCCTCGGCCCGTTCTGGGGCGCCCGCCTGCGCCGTACGGAACTGGTCGGGCGGCAATGCTCGAGACGTGGCGGCACGGTCGGGGTCACCCTCGGTGACGGGCGTGTCGAGCTGACGGGGTCGGCGCGCACGGTGCTGCGCGGAGAGTTGGCCTGAGCCGACTGCAACCGCGTCCCGCAACGGGCTCATGCATCCTGCATGACGTGGAGTCGCTGCAGGTTGATAGGATCGCGCACGGTCACCGCAAAGCGTTCGAAAAGCCCAATAAAGACCGTTTTCCGCGATGCGCGAAACCATTGGCACGTGACGTGCTTTCTCTTTCTCCGTCCACTGAACGACAAATCCTGCTGCGCCGGTCGACCCGGAACGGCCGTTCAGCGCCATGGACATTCCTCGCCTCGCCCTCCGCTCATTCCCTGCCGCAGCTCTGGAGCTGCGGCGTGGCGACGGTCGGGTGAGGCTTTTTTCTGGAGGCATCACGCATGCGCATTGCCGCTCCACAGACGTTCCACCGGCGTCACTTGCGTCGCCTCGCCTTCAGGCGATGGCAGGCGTCCCACGCGGAGCATGGCGAGGTCGCGCCAACCACGTCTTCTGAGCATGGCAACCACGCAGCCACCCCGCGCGCTTGGCCCGAGCGTGCAGCGCGAGCGGTGGCCGACAACGTCCGCGCCCATCCCATCGCCTGGCTGCTGGGCGCCGCCGGCGTCGGCGCTGGTTGCGCGCTCCTTGCGACCCTGGCAGGACGAGCGAAGGCGCGGGCGCAGGAACGGCCTGCTCCCGAGAACGAGCTGGAGGAGGAGCTCGCCCTGGCGTGCCGCATGGATTGCGCACCGCACCCCGCGGGCGGTCTGCCGCCCCTGCCGCTCGGTGTGCAGGTCAGCGTGACCCTGGTGCCGCTGACGCCGCCGGTGTGATGGTGCGCATCTGCGCGTGACTTCTGCGACCCGGGAGTCCGCCTACGGCTCCGCGCTCATTGCCCCGGATGCAGGTGCGCCGCGAAGAAAGCCAGCGCGCCCTGCTGGGCCTTCTCCGCGTCCGCGCCGCCGAAGCCGTGCTTGCCACCGGGAATGGTCAACAGCTCGGCCTGGACGCCACAGGCCAGGAAGCGCTCGACCGCCCACACCGACTGCTCGAAAGGCACATAGGGATCGGCGGTGCCGTGGATGCACAGCGTCGGCGCGGCGTCGGGGGTGATCCAGCTGAGCGGGCTGCCGACGATGTGCTCGTGCAGTCTGGTTTTGAGGTCGCCGCCGAAGAACAGCGGCAGCACCTCGGCGGCGTCGACGCTCTTGCCGTAGACCCGGGTGAAATCACTCGGGCCGTAGCGGTCGACCACGCAGGTCACCGCGCTGGACTGGTCGAGGTTCTCTTGGCCCTCGAACTGCTTGAGACCCGCGGTGACGCCCAGGAACAGCGCGAGGTGCCCGCCCGCCGAGTCGCCGGTGGCGCCGATGCGCGCCGGGTCGACATGGTATTCCGCCGCGTGCGCGCGCAGCCAGCGCACCGCCGCCTTGCAGTCCTGCACCGCGGCCGGAAAGGGATGCGCCGGCGCCAGCCGGTAGGTGATGGTCGCGGCGACGTAGCCCGCCGCTGCCAGGGTCTTGCAGAAACCATCATAGCCCTCGCGCGTGCCGGCGCGGAAGCCGCCGCCGTGGATGCAGATCACCGCGGGGAACGGCCCGGCCCCGACCGGCATCGCCAGGTCGAGCTTGAGGTGCTGGTCGGCGGGATTCGCGTACTCGATGCCGGCGGTGAAGGTCGCACCGGTGGCGGGGGCGGCGGCCGCTTCGGCAGCGCAGGTCGTGGCGAGCGGTGCGGCCACGAGGGCGGCGAAGAGCAGCGGACGAAGGGGCATGGTGGTCTTCCGGGGTGGGCCAGTGCGGGACCAGTTCCTACTGGTCGGATGCGGATCCATTGCCGCCCATTCCCGGCCGCGGTCGGGCTGGCCGCGGAATATCCCCCCCCCGCCTCCTCCGGCGACTTGGCCGCCACGGGCAGATTCACGCTTGCGCGTCATTCGGCGCGGATCCATTGCCTAGTCGGGTTCCGACGATCACGACAGGGAGGACAGGATCGAACAAGAGGAACGGAGGAACGGAGGACAGCCAAGAGATGGCGATGGCGTTTTTCACGAGTTCACTTTTTTTCAATGGCCGCCTGCCTTCCTCCGTTTCTCCGTTCCTCTTGTTCGATCAGGTTTCGCTTTCCCCGCGACGGACGGAAAGTTCCCACTTCGGACAACGAGGAACCAGATTCCGCGCCACCTACCCACGAAAAAACCGGCGCCAAACGGCGCCGGTCTCATCAGCCAGCACGCCCGAGGGCGCGCGCTGCTCACTTCTTCGCGGCCTCCACCGGCAGCTGGTTCGCCTTGGGCGCGACGGTGTCGATGTTCGGGGTCTCGTCGACGGTGATGCGATGCAGGGCGTAGTCGATGCCGTTCGTGATCAGCTTCAGGAACACCGGGCTGGCCCAGGTCTCGTCGCGGTGGCCCATGGCGGTGTAGAAGACCTTGCCCTTGCCGTAGGGGTGGACCCAGGTCACCGGATATTCGCCGCGCTGGTACATCCAGCCCTGCATGGTGCTGGTGTCGAGCACCTGGACGACGTGCAGATCCTTCTGCAGCTGCTTGAGCGAGTACCACTCCTCCTTGAACTCCAGGCTCGCACCGAAGCCGTCCACGCCGGGGAATTTGGCGTCGGTGGTGATGACCTTGGGCGCCTGCTGCGCGCCGTGCACGATGAACTCGGCGCCGATCATCACCGCGTAGGGATCGGGCTCCGCGTCCTGCTTGGCGCTGTGCGCGCCGCTCGGCCCGTGGAAGGTGTCGGTGGCGCTGTGGAAGCCGATGAAGCCCTTGCCGGCCTTGATCGCGTCAAACAGCGCCTGCTTGCCCTCGGGGCTCATCGCCGGGTTCTTGTCGCCGCCCTCCTTGGTCAGGTCGCCGGTGGTGTAGAAGGCGAAGGCGTCGTACTCCTTCAGCTTCTCGGCGGTGAACACACCGCCGTCCTTGGTGGTGGTGATGGTGAAGGCGTGCTCCTTGCCGAGCGTGGTCAGGACGCGCTCGACCAGGCAGGTGCCCTCCTTGCCCGGCTTGATGACGCTGTGCTCGAAGCCCTGCGAGCGGGTGAAGAGCAGGATCTTCGCCGGCGCGTCGGCCGCGGCCAGCGGGCCGGCCGCGATCAGAGCGAGCAGGAAGGGGCGGAGGAGCATGGCGGATCTCACGGGGTGGAAGGGGGTCATGAGGGACTACTGGCCGTGCGGTGGAGGCGTTGCCAGATTGCTGCGCAGAACGGGCTTGCGGTGGCGAAGATCGCGCTCTGGAGCGGCGGGTTTGGCGGAAACGCGCAGGAACATGTCCAAAACGATATGACCGCGCCGTTCTTCCACTACCGCATGTGAATTCGGGAAGGGCGCGGTGCAGGTCCCGTCGTGGGTTGGGACGCGAGACTCGAGACTCGAGACTCGAGACACGAGACTCAAGACGCGAAGTAGGCACCCCGTCACGTCTGGCGCTGGATGAGGGCGCCGAGCATGCGGCCGATCTGTGAGATCTCGTCCTGGAGCCGGAGTGCTGCCGGAGTGGGACAGAGGCCGATATCGCAAGCGAGGATGAGGTGGCTGCGGAGCTCGCCCGCTGACGCCTTTGCGATGCGGAGGAAGTAGGCGTACTCGTTACGGTTATCGCGCTCAGCGCCTTCGGCGATGTTGGCCGTGATGCTGATGGCCGCGCGCTGGATCTGATCCCGGAACGGGAAGTCATTGGCGATGCTGGAATCCTTCACGAAGCGGTAGACATCCGCCGCGAGTTTCCTGGCCCTCTGCCAGACGATGAGCCCTTCGAATTTCGAGTGAGCATGATTCTGCATGGAAACCTCCTTGGGTTCCCACCCACCACCAGGTCGCGCGCAGGGGTCAAGGACGGCGCGCGTCTGCGCGCCGCCGCGCCCCGCGGGCGTAGGCGCAGCCGGAGCTCCTTGACGCCGAGCACGACCGGTACAATCGAGGGAACCGAGGAGATAGCCAACCCCTGTAGCGAGCGCCTCGCGCCTCGCGCCTCGCGCCTCGCGCCTCGCGCCTCGCGCCTCGCGCCTCGCGCCTCGCGCCTCGCGCCTCGCGCCTCGCGCC
>JACDGQ010000241.1 GCA_013821615.1 Planctomycetota bacterium | reverse complement strand
CGGCCAGCCAGCGCGCGAGCGTGGGCTGGTCGGGTGTGCCGGTCACCACCGTCACCAGCCATGCGGTGTCGCGCTGCGCGGCGATGCTGAGCAGGGCCAACGCCATGGGGAGATCCTGCGGCTGACCGAGCAGCCTGCTGGCGCGTTCGACGAGCACCAGGCCGGCGTTCTCGCCGTGACAGGCCAAGCCCAGTCCCGCGTTGCTCAACGCACGCGCCGCCGCGATGGTCCGCGAGACCTGGGCCACGTCCGGGTGCAGACCCGCCGGATCCGCCAGCATGTCGAGGTCGCCGCCTCCGGGCAGATCCGGGGCATCGAACTCCGCGGTCGCGCCGACGAGCCTGCGGTCCGCATCGATCTGGGCCCGCTCCGCGTCGCTGACGGGCCATGGCAGCGGCAGTTCACGCAGGTGCTTCATCAGCGGCACCGGTCTGACGGCCCTCGCGCCGCTCGCGGCCGCGAGCTGCGCGCGCCATGCGGCGATGCGCTCCGGTGCGGCCGTGGGCAGCATGGCGATCAGGTCCCCGGGAAATGCCGCCTGGCCGGTCGCGCGCAGATGCGCGAGCTCGGCGCGCAGCCGGACCTTGCCGACCTCGTCTTCGGCGAAGTCGGCGAACCAGCGGATGCCGATGCCGGGGACCACCCATGGCAGCAGCGGGCCTTCCAGCGTGATGCGCAGGCGATCCGCTTCGGCCCGCCCGCACAGGCGGTGGTCTCCGGCGCGGTCGAGGTCCTGGAACATCGTGCGCAGGGGATTGGCGTTCTGCCCGCTCCAGCCCAGCTCCCAGGCCAACTGCGAGGGCGGGAACACCCGGCTCGGCAGCGGCTCCATCCAGGGCAGCTCCTTGAGCTGCGCAATGCCGAGGGAGGTCAGCCCCTGATCGGCCTGGCCGGCCAGCAGCGCATCGGCAGGGACCTGCGTCGCCAGGCGCGGCGAGGCGTCGAACCAGGTGGTGATGCGAGCCGGTGACGTGGCGAGGATCCATTCGCCGGGTGTGCACGCCCAGCTCAGATCGGTATCGACCACGACCGGCCGGCGATCGGTCGGCACGGTCAGCCCCTGTGCCTGGGCGAATGCCGTCACCAGCGCGTCGAGCGCCGGCGAGCGCGGCACCCGCGCCCATGCCTCGGTCTTCGACATCGCGACGAGCCAGGTACCGTCGAGCGCCGTTGCCAGCTTCCCGGGGTCCGCCAGTGGCACGAGCGTTGCGGGCCAGGCGGTGCCCAGGCCGTGCGCGGTGAGCGCTGCCTTCACGTCGCCGCTCAACCGTCCACCAGCGATCCCGACCGCGAACCAGGCAAGGGTGTCGGCGGGCAGGCGCGCCACCACCGCCGCATCCAGGGGCGTGAACCAGGCAGCAGGAAGGCCGGGCTCCAACCAGCCGCGCACCGCGCCCGTGCCGGGCACGAGCGCAGCGGACGGATTCCAACGCTCCACCAGGGCGAGCCGGAGCGCCAGCTCCTGCGCTGAGAGGCCTTCCGGCGGATGACCCGCCAGACGCCGCCGCAGTTCCTCGGCCAAGCCGGGCCCATGCAGCGCCAGACGCAGGCCGGGCGGCCCCTCCGCCTCCTGCGGCACGAGTGCCTGCGCGCCACTGATCCAGGTCGCGCCGGCGCGCTCCTGGACCGTGAACCCCGGCCAGCGTGACGCGACCGGCAGCAGGGTGGGAGCCAGCAGGGGCGCCGCTTCGCGCAGCCAGCCCGCGATGGCCGGGGTCAATTGCCCGTCGGCAGCCGGCAGGCCGCTGGCGACCAGGCGCAGACCGCGCAGCTGGGCGAGCGCTGCCGCGCCGTCGAGGGTCACGCCATTCGCCTCACCCCACCATCCCGCCGCCTCGATGACCGACTCGCGCCACCAGTCCGCGAGTGGCGCGGGGGGCAGCAGCCCGTCAGCTGCGCCATAGGTGAGTTCAGCGAAGGGGACTGGTTCCGCGGTACGGAGTTGTGCGGTGGTGCAGAGCAGGAGGATCAGGGCGGCACGACGCGCGGTGGCGCTTCTCATATCTTACTTCTTCACGCGCATGGGTGGCTCCCCAAGACGGGGATCATTTAGCCGTGCCGGCCAAGGCAATGGCCGGGTGGGGAGGCGCGGTGGCTCATTGTTCGCGGCTTTCCCGAGAACGACGACCGCCAAGCTCAAGTCCACAGCGGAACCCCACCCATGGCCCTGAGCCACGACACCGACCACCTCATCCGCTCCATCGCCTGCGGCGTCCTCGCCCTCGGCGGGGCATTCACCGTGCTCTTCCCCAAGCGCGTGCGCTTCTGGTGCTACCGCATCGAGATCGGCAAGGGCAAGGACAAGGCGGAGATGCGCGAGCAGGTCTTCAACCGCTGGTACAACCACCCGGCTGCCTACATCGGGCTGGGATTGCTCGCGCTGGTGCTGGGGCTGGGCATGCTGCTGGGGTACATCGATCCGACGGACGCGGTGCGTGAGGGCGTGCACCACACCGGGGATCCGAGCGGCTCCACGTGACATCCACGCCCCGGCATGTGAGCGGTGCATGGATGGATGATCACAGCACGACCCGCAATCCAGGCCTTCCATCCCTTCAGGTGGCCAGCGTCAAGATTATCACACCTGGAAGAACGACGCTTTCTAGCCGATCTGGCGCAGCGCACCCGCGCAAGCGCGCGTCAACACCCTGCGACGCCCGCGGTTAACTTGGCAGCACCCCCGTACCCGGAGCCCCGCATGCTTCCCTGGTCCACCGCCTTCGCCCTCTTCGTCATCGCGGGCGCCCGCCTCGGCGCCGCGGACGCCCTCGGCGCGACCCGCGTCGCGACCTGGCACGACGACAAGCAGGCCGCGATCATGCTGATGTTCGACGACAGCTGCATGACCGACGTCACCAACGCGATTCCGGAACTGGTCAAGCGCAAGCTCACCGGGACCTTCTACCTGAACCCAGGCAGCGGCCACTACGCGGCGAAGAAGCAGGACTGGGAGGTCACCATCCCCAAGCTCGGCATGGAGTACGCCAACCACACCTTCACCCACAAGGGCGCGAAGGACGCGGCGGACCTCGACGACGAGATCGTCAAGGCCAACGCCGCCATCGAGCGCATCGCCGGCGCGACGCCGCCGACGCTGATCTCGTTCGGCCGGCCGGGCGTGAAGGAGGGCGCCTGGACGGTCACCGACCAGGAACTGAAGGACGCGCTCGCCAAGCACCACCTGGTCATGCGCCCGGATGTCGGCGGCCGCTTCAGCTTCATCAACCTCAAGACCACCGACGAACTGTACGGCATCGTCGAGCAGGCCCTGGCCAAGCACGGCGCCGACTGCGTGGTCTTCCATGGCGTCGGCGGCGACTGGCTGACCACCTCGATGCCGATCTACACCGAATTCCTCGACCGCCTGGTGGCCGCGCGCGACCGCCTGTGGATCGCCGGCCACATCGCCGTCCACAAGTACCAGGTCGAGCGCGAGGGCGCGACCGTCAAGCCCGGTCACGCCGGCAGCGACGCCATCGCGCTGAGCCTGACGACCAGCGCCGACACGAAGATCTTCGACGCGCCGCTGACCCTGGTGACGGCGGTACCGGCCGCGTGGAAGCACTGCAGCGTCACGCAGGGGAAGACCACCGCGACGGTCGAGGTCGTCGATGGCCACGCGGTCTACGACGCGCGGCCGGATGGGACGGCGATCACGTTGAAGGTGGGGCGCTGAACTTCCCCATTTCCGATTGGGGCCGCCTCTCCAGACATCCTGCGCGGTCGACCAGAGTTATAGACATAGTGCAGGGCAGTGACCAGGGTTGGAAATAGTGGCCGCACCGTCAGCGCTGGCGATGCAATTCCCGGTTCTGAACTTCCTAGACGTCTCACCCCCCAGCGAGACCCGACCTCACGGATACCCCAACCCCGGATCGTAGAAGTCCAGACTGACGTGCGATACCTCGCAGCGGTCGTAGGCGCTGATCAATTCAATGACGTTGTCCGCTCCGTAGCGCAGGAACGGCGTGATGGCGAGGACGTTCCCGTTCTTGGTCGGCCCGCCCGAATACGGGATGTAGGTGCCGTTGACGATCAGCCCGAAAGCGCGCGTCGCGCGGATGGTCACAACAGCCGTTTGCCCGCGGTGCTCGGCCGGGACGTTCACCGTGCGGCGCATCACCTTGCAGGAGTACGGCCCGGGCAGGGTGACCTCGCCGGTGAAATGCTGGAGCAGGTCGGGCGAGGTCGCCCAGGTCCCCGCCAGGTCGATGGCGGCGCGCGGCGGCGGGATCCACGCCAGCCAGCAGTCGCCGGGGAAGCCATTGATCGGACCTTCGGACTTCGCCTCGATCAGCAGCGTGTGCGTGCTGCCGGGGGCGAGCACATCCGCGGCGATCTGGTCGACGGCCTCGCCGCCCCAGTTCTGCGCGATCTTGCCGTCGATCCACAAGCGTCCGGTACCGGCGAAATCCGGATACCCGGTACTGCGCAGCGATAACGTGACCCGCCCATCCTTCCATTCAGTTGGGACGGTGATGATAGAACGGAAAGCCACGTGGTGCGCCGCCGTCTGCTGCGGCGCGCTGACGATGCCCAGCACGCCCTTCTGCCACCCGTCCGCGAGCGTGAACGCCGGCGCCGCCCAGGTCTCGACCGGATCCTGGTCACCGACCGCACGCCACACCCACCCATCATCGAGATGGCGATGGAAGCGCTCGGACGGCGCCGGGAAGGCCTTGCCCACCGGCGTGGTGCCGCGCCACCAGTCGCGCTGCAGTTCGAACCAGGCGAGCGCCGCCTGGTCGAGGCGCTTGCGCGGCGTGAGAAACATGCGCGTCTCGAAGGGGCCGAGCCTGATACCCGCGAGTCGACCGCCGGTGATCGCCACGTCGCTGCCAGCGAGCACATCGTAGGCGCGAGCCGGTCCACCGTCCGCGAACACCACCGTCGCCTCGACCGCGTGGTCGCGGTTGTCGTTGAACAGCATCCACACATCGTCCAGCCCGTTGTTGCTGACGTACTCGCGCGTGATGCAATTACGCGCTGCGTTCACATCGTCGGCGCAGGTGATCTCGAACCGGGCCTGGTTGCGCGCGACACCCAGCCAGTCGAGGAGCGGGAAGAACGCCTCGGGCGCGATGCGCACGCCGGCACCACCATCTTTGCAGCCGAACTGGATGATGCGGCCCTTGCCGATCTGGCGCATGCCGACCGCGACGCTGCCGTCCTTCCACAGCAGCAGGTCCTGGGCGTCGCTGGCGACGCGCTTCAGGTGCAGCCCGTTGAGGTAGGGTGAGGCCATCCACGGCGTTGCACCAGCGTAGATCTGCTGGCCCGGCGCCGGCATCACCGGCTGCGAGGCTGAACCCGGAGGCGCTGGTAGCGCCGCACCGCCGAACGTTTCGGGCGCATAGGTCTCGTGACTCAGCACCTGGTAACCGGTCAACCGCGCGATCGGCCAGGCGTCGGCGGTGGCGGGCGCGTGGCGGCCGGTCTGTCCGGTGGTGATGAAGGTGCCGCCGCCGCGCACGTAGGCCTCGATCTGCGTAAGCAACTCGTCGCTCATGATCGAGGAGTTGGTGTCGATCACGACTTTGTAGCGCGCGGCG
>JACDGQ010000240.1 GCA_013821615.1 Planctomycetota bacterium | reverse complement strand
GCTTCGTGCTGTGCGTCGCCGGGCTCGGCGATCTGGTGCGCAGCGGGCTGGGTGCCTTTGCCGAGGACAAGCTCAGCGTCGGCCTGGGCGACGACGGCGGCGCGGTCCTCGCGCCAGCGCTGCCGGCCGCCACCGGCACGCCGTTGCGGCTGGATGGCATGCTGCTGCTCGCCGATCACGCGTTCACCGTGCAGGTGCGTCCGACCCACGGTTTCCTCGCCGCCTTCGGCTCATGGTACCCGGCGCTGGTGCTGGCCTGCAGCCTGGCGGGGGTGGCGCTGCTCGCGCTCGGCATGACCGCTGCCCGCCTGCGCGGCGCGCGCACCGACCAGCTGGTCGCGGAACGCACGCGCGAGCTGCATGAGAAGGTCGTCGACCACGCGCGCAGCAAGACCGCCCTCGACCTGGCGCAGAGCGAAAACGCGATCCTCGCCGCAGCTGTGGCGACCGCGACCATCGGCGTGGTCATCACCGATCCCAACCAGACCGACAACCCGGTGATTTTCGTCAATCGCGCCTTCACCGCGACCACCGGCTTCGCACCGGATGAGGCCCTCGGCCGCAACTGCCGCTTCCTCCAGGGACCGGACAGCGACGCCGAGACGGTGCGCCACGTGCGCGAGGCGGTGGCCGCGCGCCAGGCTTTCCGCGGCGAGATGCTCAACTACCGGCGCGACGGCACGCCGTTCTGGAACGAACTGAGCCTGACCCCGGTGTTCGCCCCGGACGGCCACCTCACCTACTTCGTCGGCGTGGTCAGCGACGTCAGCGGCCAGCGCGCCTCGTCGCAGGCGCTGGCAACCGAGCGCGACCGCCTCGAGCGCCAGCTGGTGTTCGCCAACGCCTTCGCGCGCGCCGCCGAGGTGGTGCTCGCCGAGAGCGACCAGAAGACCCTGCTGCACGGCCTCGCCACCGTGGTCGGCATCGCGCTGGGCGTCGATCGCGCGCTGATCTACGATGTCGACCTCGGCCGCCGGCTGGTGATCGGCATGGCGAGCTGGGTGGACCCCGGCGCGGGCGGCATCGACGCGAGCCTGAACATCTGGCCGCTCGAACTGGTGCCGCGCTCCTCGCAGCACATGCGCGACACGCACCGCACCATCGAGAGCCACGCGGATGCACCCAACCCGCTGCTCGCCGCCGAGGGCAGCGACCTGGTCCTGCACGGGCGCCTCGCCCAGAAGAGCCTGCTGTGGTTCCCGTTCCAGTTCCGGCCGGACGGCTACTGCCTGTTCGCGCTCGGCCAGGTGCGCGCGCGCCGCGCCTGGCCGGCCGACGAGATCGCCTTCGTCGAGGCGGTCAGCAAGGTCGCGGGCGTGGCGCTCGAGAAGATCCGCCTGCTCGCCCAGCAGCGCACCACCGAGGAGGCGATCCGCGGCAGCGAAGCGCGCTTCCGCGCCATCGTCGAGGACCAGAGCGAGCTGATCTGCCGCTTCCGCACCGACGGCACCATCACCTTCGTCAACGAAGCCTACTGCCGCTACTTCTCCAAGGCGCGCGCCGACCTCGAGGGCCACAGCTTCATGCCGCTGCTGCCCGAGGACGAGCGCACCGGCATCCAGCGCCAGTTCCTGGCGCTGACGCCCGAGCTGGGCGTGACCAACTACTCGCACCGCGTGCTGCTGCCCGGCGGCGCGGTGCGCTGGCAGCACTGGACGGTGCGTGCCTTCTTCAGTCCGCAGGGCCAGCCCAGCGAGTACCAGGCGGTCGGCCAGGACATCACCGAGCGCAAGCAGGCCGAGGACTCGCTGCGCGCCAGCGAGGGCAGCTTCCGCTCGCTGATCGTCGAAGCCCCCGAGGGCATTTTGATCGCCGACCCCGACGGCTACTTCGCCGAGGTCAACCCGGCGGGCTGCCATCTGCTCGGTTACCGCCGCGACGAGCTCATCGGCATGAACCTGCGCGAGGTGATGTCAGCCGACGAGCAGGCCCAGCTCGCCGCGCGGCTGCGCGCCTACCGCGAAGGCCGCACCATCGAGGGCCAGCGCACCATGCGCCGCAAGGGCGGCGAAGAGCTGCCCGTCGACATGATCGCCAAGAAGCTGCCCGACGGGCGCCTGCTGATCATCGTGCGCGACATGAGCGACCGCCTGCGCGCCGAGCAGGCGCTGCGCGAGGCCAAGGACAGCGCCGAGGCGGCGAACCTCGCCAAGAGCTCGTTCCTGGCCAACATGAGCCACGAGATCCGCACGCCGATGAACGGCATCCTGGGCATGATCGGGCTGCTGCTCGAGTCCAATCTCGACGCCGAGATGCGCGAGTTCGCCGAGGCCGCGCGCTCCAGCGGCGAGCACCTGCTGACCATCATCAACGAGATCCTCGACTTCTCGAAGATCGAGGCCGACCGCCTCGAGCTCGAGGCGCTGGTCTTCGAACCCGCGACCATGGTCGAGGAGACCGTGGCGCTGTTCGCCGAGCAGGCCCAGGGCAAGGGGCTGGAGCTGGTGTGCTTCGTCCACCCCGACGTGCCGGCGGCCCTGCGCGGCGATGCCGCGCGCCTGCGCCAGGTGCTGATCAACCTGATCGGCAACGCGGTCAAGTTCACCAGCCACGGCGAGGTGGTGGTGCGCGTCGCGGTCGAGCAGCACAAGGCGCTCGCCTACCAGCTGCGCATCGACGAGCCGACCCCGGTGCCCGGCCAGCGCATCGGCGACGACGGCACCGCGTACGGCCTGCTGGTGGTGCCCGAGTCGGCGGTGCCGCACGAGGCGCAGGTGTCGCTGCGCTTCGAGGTCGCCGACACCGGGCCCGGCATCCCCGAAGAGGCGCACCACCGCCTCTTCCAGGCCTTCTCGCAGGCCGACTCCTCGACCACGCGCCGCTACGGCGGCACCGGCCTGGGGCTGGCCATCTCGCGCCGCCTGGTCGAGCTGATGGGCGGCGCGATCACCTTCACCAGCACCCAGGCGGGCACGGTGTTCCGCTTCACCGCCACGCTGGTCCAGCCGGCCGGCGGCAACGAACCGGCGCTCGCGCCAGAAGCGCTGCGCGCGACGCGCGTGCTGGTGGTCGACGACCACCCCGCCTGCCGCGAATTCCTGTGCGCGCGGCTGCGCGCCTGGGGCCTGTCGACCGACGCGGTCGCCGAGCCGGGCCACGCGCTCTCGACGCTGCGCGACGCGCGCTACGCCGACCGGCCCTACGCGATCGTGGTCCTTGACCTGGACATGCCGGGCATGGACGGGCTGGAGCTGGCGCGCGCCATCCAGCGCGACCCCGACCTGGGCGGCATCCACGTCATCGCCCTGACCACCCTGGCGCGGCGCGGCACCGGCCAGGAGGCGCGCAAGCTCGGCGCCAGCTCCTGCCTGACCAAGCCGGTGCGCTCCATCCCGCTGCTCGACGCGCTGCTGAGTACCGTCGACCACGGCGCCGGCGCGGTCGCGCGCGAACTCCCGCCCTTCCAGGAGCAGGCGGGCGGACGCGTGCTGATCGCCGAGGACAACCTCGTCAACCGCCGCCTCGCGCTGGCGCAGCTCGCCCTGCTCGGGGTGCGGGCCGAGGCGGTGGCCAACGGGCGCGAGGTGCTCGCTGCGCTCGAGCGCACGCCCTACGACCTGGTGCTGATGGACGGGCAGATGCCCGAGCTCGACGGCTACGCCACCACCCTCGAGCTGCGCCGCCGCGAGCACGCCGGTGGCGCGCTGCAGCGCACCGTGGTGATCGCGCTGACCGCCGACGCGCTGGTCGGCGACCGCGAGCGCTGCCTGGCGGCGGGCATGGACGACTACCTCGCCAAGCCGGTCAAGCTCGGCGAGCTCAAGGGCATGCTCGAGCGCTGGCTGAAGGGCCACGGCGCGGTGGTCGCCGCGGGCCCGCCGCGCAGCAGCTCCGAGAGCGCGCGCCTGGTCGCGCGCATGCGCCACCTGACCAACGACGAGGCGCTCGACCCGGCGGTGGTCGAGGACCTGCTCGCGCAGGGCGGCGCCAGCCTGCTCACCACGCTCTCGGAAGCCTTCCTCGAGGAGACCCCGCTGCAGCTCGCCGCGATCTCCGCCGCCTTGTCCATCGGCCAGATCGACACCGCGGTCGCCGCCCTGCACCGCATCAAGGGCTCGGCCTGGAGCCTGGGCCTGCGCGACCTCGCCGCCGCCTGCCTGGCCCTCGAGCACGCCGTCGGCGGCGGCATGGCCGACAGCGAGCGCCTGCGCCAGGCGCTGGAGCACGAATGCGAGCGCGGGCGGGAGGCGTTGCAGCGCGTCGCCAAGGGCGCCGCTGGGTGATGAAAGGGCGGAAGGGCGGAAGGGCGGAAGGGCGGAAGGGCGGAAGGGCGGAAGGAGAGGAAGACAGCAAGGCACCCTGTCAACGGCGGGAATGGGCATCGTTGGCGCCAGACACTCCCTCCTATCAGCGCATTTGGGGTTCCTCGTCATTCGTGGTGGATCCATTGCCGATTCGAGTCTCGTCGATCAAAATATTAAAGACAGGATCGAACAAGAGGAACGGAGGAACGGAGGACAACCAAGGGATTGCGATGCCGTTTTTCCCGATTTCACTTTTTCCACTAGCTCCCTGTCTTCCTCCGTTTCTCCGTTCCTCTTGTTCGATCAAGTTTCTCTTTCCCCGCGATGCACGGAACGTTTCCGCCTCGGACGACGAGGAACCTCATTTCGGCCCCGGTCACGATCCGGCTGTCCATTGTCGGTTTTCCCTTCCGCGCTTCCGCTCTTCTGCCCTTCCTATCTTTCAAACCCCAGCCTGGCTGCGCACCGTGGCGGGAATGTCGCAGCGAAAGCGGATGCCGGTGCGGAACTCGCGCAGGGTCAATTCGGTCTGCTCGCTGCCGGCGGTCGAGCTGACCGCCCAGGGCAGGCGCGCGCGCATGCGGCCGGCGTTGATCTTGTCGGCGATGCCCCACCACAGGCGCTCGCGGGCGGCGAGCGAGAGCAGGCAGCCGCGGCGCACTTGCTCCTGGGCCTCGGGCGTGGTGGCGAAGCGCGCCAGGGCCTCCTCCAGCCAGGCGGCGTGGTCGATGTCCTGCTCGGTGTGGAGGGTGAAGTACTCGATCTCGGATTCGGCGAAGCCGGCCGCGCGCAGCCCGCGCAGCAGGTCGTGGAACATTGTCGGGATCGCCCACTCGTGGCCGGGGCCGACGGCGCCCAGGCCGACCAGGAAGGGCTCCTCGATGCAGATGCGCAGGTGGTCGGCGATGAAACCGGTGACCGCCGGATGCAGGCTGATGCTGTCGAGCTGGTCGTCGCGCCAGCCGCAGGCGCGCATGAAGATGCGGTAGTGTGCGGCGTGATCCTGGCCCGCGGAGCGCTCGCCGTATTCGTCGACCAGCACCTTGGCCAGCCACACCTTGGCGTCCGAGGACGGCGCGCTGAGCAGCAGCAGTTCGAGGTAGCGCGTGAAGGTCCCGACCAGCGGATAGTGCTGTCCGCTGAAGATGCGGAAATCGTCGCGCTTCTTGGGATCGATCTCCATGCGGCCGAGCAGCGAATGGCCGACCCCGGCATGGGTGGCGACCTCGTCGTGGAGGGCGCGCAGGAACTCGGTGGGCGTCATGGGCGTTAGCCTAGGGCCGCTGGAAGGCGGGGTAAGGGGGAAGTGGGAAGGGGGAAGGGGGAAATGGAGAGGTGCGGAGTG
>JACDGQ010000239.1 GCA_013821615.1 Planctomycetota bacterium | reverse complement strand
GCCCCGCCCCGTGATCTCGCCGGAAGTCGCCGCCGACCGCCACGTCACGTTCCGCATCAAGGCCGCGAACGCCAAGGAGGTCAAGGTCTACGGCCAGTGGGCGAAGGAGCCGCTCATCCTGGCGCGCGACGACCAGGGGGTGTGGGTCGGCACCAGTCCCGCGCCCATCGATCCCGGCGTGTGGGAATACAGCATGGCCGTGGACGGGGTGGGGATGATCGACCCCGCCAACAGCGCGATCAAGCCGATGCGCGAACCGCGCACCAGCATCCTCGACCTGCCCGCGACCCCGGCGCAGCCGTGGGATTTCCAGGACGTTCCGCACGGCACCGTGCACCAGCACGACTACCTGTCCAAGGCCTTCGGCGTGCAGCGTTCCCTGACCGTGTACACGCCGCCGGGCTACGAGAGCGCCACCGCGGAGAGCTACCCGCTGCTCGTGCTGCAGCACGGTTCCGGCGATAATCAAGCGACCTGGATCACCCATGGCCACGCGCACTGGATCCTCGACAACCTGATCGCCGCCGGCAAGGCCAAGCCGATGGTGGTGGTGATGCTCTTCGGCCACCAGCCGCCCGCGTCGCAGGCCGTGCCCGAATCCGGGAAGTACACGTCCGGTCTCGAGGCGTTCCGCCGCGAGCTGCTCGACGACGCGCTGCCGCTGGTCGAGTCCCATTACCGCCTGAAGAGCGGCCCCGCCGCGCGCGCCATCACCGGGCTGAGCATGGGCGGCGGCCAGGCGCTCGGCGTCGGCCTGGCCGAGCGCGAGCGCTTCGCCTGGGTCGGCGCCTTCAGCGCCGCGCCGCCCGACGCCGGCATGGTCAAGGCGGCTCTCGACGACGCCGCCGGCACCAACCGCGACCTCAAGCTGCTGTGGATCGCCATCGGCAAGGACGACTTCCTGCGCGCCCGCAACGAGACCTTCGCAGCCGACCTCACGGCGCACGCCATTCAGCACGAGTTCCAGATCACCGACGGCGGCCACAGCTGGCCGGTGTGGCGGCGCTACCTGGTCGAGTTCCTGCCGCGGCTGTTCACCGGCGGGTGAAGGTCGCGCCAGAACGGCAGCGCCTTCAGGTCGCCGACCGCGGATGTGAAGCAGGGTGACGGGCGCACCCGCAGTGCTCCGTGTGGGTGTCAGCGCCTGCGCCCGAGCCTGACGCACGGAGCCGATGGGAAAAGCCGTAACGATGCCGGCGCGCGGTCGGATCTAGGGTGCGGCTGCGCAGAGGAGAGCCATCATGCCCCCGACGGAAACGAGCGCGCCCAGGGGCGCCGGGGGCAGGGGCGGCGGATCAGCCGCGACCCGCGCGCTGATCCTGCTGACCTTCCTCGTAAGGGACGGTGGGGCCGCGGACGCGGGCCTCCACTGGGAGCCGCTCGGCGAACCCGGCAGCGGCGGCGCGATCACCGCGCTCGCCGTCAGTCCGCACGACTCCCGCCGCGTGCTGGTCGGCGGCGACATGCTCGGCGTCGGTCTCAGCGTCGATCGCGGCGCTGCGTGGCGCGCCACTTTCGACCTGCCAAGCTACGAGATCGCCGACTTCACATTCCATCCCACGGAGCCGCTCACGGTATGGGTCGGCACCATGAGCGGACCGTGCGTCAGCCACGATGGCGGTCGTCATTGGCAGAATCGCCGCGCGGGTTTCCCGCCATTCTCCTGGGGCTCGTACAGCGCCCCGGTCCAGAAGATCCTGTTCGATCCGCAGCAGCCCAGACGCCTGGTCGCCCTGGGCGGCAGCCGCCGCCGCTGGCACGAACCCGACGGCAAGTCCACCTGGGCGGTCTGGGAGAGCCGCGATGACGGCGAGCACTGGGTGGAGATCAGCCGCATCGACGGTGCCGCCGATGTGATGGCCGCGATCGTGGTCGCTTCGCCCGGGCCGCAGAGCGGTCGGATCTTCGTCGCGCTCCATGACAAGGGTGTCTGGGAAAGCGCCGATGGGGGAAGGACCTGGCAGTCGTGCAGCAGTGGTCTCAGCGATCTCGCCGTGTGCGGCCTGGCGGCGGACCCGTCCGGTCATGGCCGGCTGTGGGCGGCGGTCGGGGCTCCCCATGGGGACTACCATGGCACGGGCGGGCTCTTCTCCTCAACGGATGGCGGCGCGCACTGGTCCCGTGCGGAACTTCCCGGGCATGACTGCGCCGCGGTTTCCGTGTGCGCGTCGGCACCGGCCACCGTGCTCGCGAGCATCCAGTCCTGGCAGGGGGGCACGCTCTTCCTGAGCAGCGACGGCGGGACGACCTGGAAGGTGACGCTCCACAATCCGAATTTCCTGCGCGCCTATCGCGCCGGTGCGCAGATGGCGGTGGTCGAGGTCGATCCACGCGATCCCTCGACCATGTTCGCCGGCAATACCGAGACCATCTCGCGCAGCACCGACGGCGGAAAGCGCTGGGAGGACGCCTCCAGCGTCCAGGCCGACGATGGGGCGTGGGCTGGTCGCGGCTATTCCGGACTGTGCTGCATCCGCTTCCGCTTCGATCCGCAGCAGCCCGGTCACGCCGCGCTGGTGGCGATGGACAACGGCAACCTCTGGCAGTCGCGGGACGGCTGCGCGCACTGGACCTGGGGAGGAGGCGAGCATTTTCCTGGCTGGGGCGGCGTCCATGACATTGCCTTCGCCGGCGACCATGGCTTGCGCATGTTCCTCGCGCTGGATCCCGGCGATCTCGGAGTCATCGCCAGGACCGGCGATGGCGGCCGGCATTGGGAAGCGTGTCCCAACCGCGGCCTGCCGGGCGAGACGATGTTGACGGTCTGCGCGCGGCCGGAAATGCCCCAGGTGGTGTGGGCGGCGAGCCGCGCAGGCAGGGTCTACCGCAGCCGTGACGGGGGCGCGCAATGGGGCATGGTGCTCGATGCCGAGGTGGTCGCGCTGGGGCTCTCCCCGCATGGAGGCCAGGCAATCTTCGCTGGCGGCAAGCGCGGTCTGCAGATGGCGACCGACGGCGAGCATTTCACTCCGGTACCGGGCGGTCCCACCGGCATCACCGCGCTCGCGGTGGCGGATCACGAGCCCCTCCAGGTGGCGGTGGTGGCGCAGGGCGCGCTATGGACCTGCAGCGCGGGACAGTGGCGCAAGGTCTGCGAGCGGGAGCTGATCGGCGAGGTGGTGATCGATCCGGCCGATCCCCGACGCATCGCCTTCGCCACCAGCGATGACCCCTACCATGACCAGACCCGCGCCACCGGCGTGTGGACGACCAGCGATGCCGGCGCGACCTGGTCGCAGCGATGCGATGGCCTGCCCATGCTGCGTGGCGGCGTCCTCGCCCTCGATCCGCACGATGTCACGCGCTTGGTGTTCGGCACCAATGGCCGCGGCTATTTCGTCGCCCGGTGGGCGCGATGAGGGCGTGGCGTGGCGGCCGTGCGCTCGTGCGCCTCGCCGCCGGCATGATGGTCGCAGGCTTGGCGGCGGTGGGTTCGGCCGAGCGGACCTCGGTGACGCCCTTCAGCGCCGAACTCGATCCCTATCCCATCCAGCCATCGTCCGTCACCGCCACCGCGGAGGAGATCTACGCGCGCACCATCACCCCGGCGAACCGCGCCGAAGCCGCCATCGTCGCTTGCCGCAAGCAGGTGGTGGCGATGTACCGATCCATCGGCATCGACATCTCAGTCGATCGCTACGCCCAGCGCCGCTTCCTGCCGAAGCACTGGTCGCCGCGCACGCCCCTGCCCCTGGCCGGTGACTTCCCGCTGCCCTTCTCCAGCGACTGTCCCCTCTACCACGCGATTCCCAGCGACAGTCCGCGCGTGGCCCTGCCGCACGGCTACGTGTCCAGCTTCCACGTCGCCACCGTCGGTGCGGGCGGAGATGGCTGGGGCATCGGCGTCGCCATCTCTGGAGCCAAGGATCCGCTGCGCACGGTCGTGCAGACCTGGGACCGCGATGATCCGCGGCCCGCGGATCGTCGCATCCAGCTGCATGCGCGCGCCGATCTGGAGATGTTCTTCCCGGCCAACCGCGGCGACCGCCACCTGGTGATGATCGATGCGGTCGGCCTCACCAGCACCTGCACCTGGCATGTCGGCGTCGCCGGCGACGTCCTCACCGGCTGGCGCGTGCATGGGCCCCATCCCTTGGGTTCGCTGGGCATCGGCGAGGGCACCAACGCGGCGGAACTCTCTGATCTCGTCGGCCTGCTGCGTCCCGGCGAGGCGACGGCGAGCAAACCGATCCGGCATGCGCTGTACGGGCCGGCGCAGCGCTATTGGAAAGCCATCGCCTTCCCCGCGATCAATTGGGATGAGTGGGTCGGCGCGTCCGATGGCGGCACGGGAGCGGTGCCGTACGGCGGCGTCATCCAGCTCGACCCCGCGCTCGATCTCGCAGCGACCCGTCTGTCGCTGCCCGCCCTGCGCATCCTCGAAGCCATCCAGCGGTACGGCTGGTATCTGCACGATACGGGCGTGCGCGACCTCGATGTCTGGTCGGCGGCGAGCGGGGCCGAACTCGGCGGATCCGACCGCGAGATCCGCGACGTTCTGGCGCACGCCCAGCTCTACGTGGTGCCGGCGCCGATGAAGTATGCGGGCTGGCACGGGCATGCGGCGGCCACGGGACCGGTCGCACCGGTCACCACTGACAGTCCACCGGCAGTCGCCAACCACCCGCACCAGCGTGTCGTATCCGCCGCGGATCTCGTCAGCTGGGACGCGCGGCTTTTTGCGATCATCCGCGCTCGGATCGCCGCTGGCCGGCCCGCCCTGTATCGGAGCGGGGTTTTCGCGACTGATGCCGCGATCACCCGCGCCGATGCCGATGGAGCCCTGACCCTGCACAGCCAGCTGGGCGACGTCACGTGGTCCTGGGCCCGCATCACCCGCGACGAGCGGCGCTCGCTGGCCGCCAAGCTGGATGCGGCGACGCCCGCAGACCACTGCGTCATCGCCTTCCACCTGCTCGAATCCGGGGATCGCGAGTCAGCCCGGCCGCATCTCTTCGCAGGGGGCGAGGAGGCTGCTCGGGTCGCGGAGTTGTTCCCCTGATGTCGCGTCAGTAACCATGCGGCGCCTCGATCCGCAAGAGGCCTGGTGGCAGTGATTTGCGCATCCTCGTGATGACTGCCCGGGGCTGTGGCGCCAGCTGGTCCGCCTTGTGGCACTGGGGTTCCAGACGTATACTGATCAAGGCAACGTTCATGAACGCCAGCCGTCCGCACTGCGGCTGGCTGAGCGCCGGTCCGGAGTCGTGGCAGCGCTGTCCCCAGGATGTTCCATGGTGCCGGTTCGTCGTCAGTCGCCTGCCATCCTCGCGATCGACCGTGAGCGATTCGTCCAGGTGCTGGCGGATCATCGCCAGTCCTTGCGGACATTCCTGGCCGGTTTCGCCGCGACGCGGGCGCAGCTCGACGTCGTCGAGCGGGAATTGTGGGCGCTGTGGATCACGCGGCCCCCGGCGGATACTGCGATCGGTTTGCGTGCCGGACTGCAGGTCCTGGCCGCGGCGGCGCTCGCGCGGCATCTCGACGCGAGCGCGGCCACCGCGATCGCCATCCAGGACCCGCTCGGCTACCTGCTGGCGCAGACCGGCCGCGAGGCGCTGCAGCGCGGCGTGGATGCGCATGGCGGCGGCGGCCGG
>JACDGQ010000238.1 GCA_013821615.1 Planctomycetota bacterium | reverse complement strand
AGCACGACCAGCGCGCCATGCGCCTCAAGGTGGTCAAGAGCTTCGACAACGCCGCGAACGACTTCTCGACCGAGCCCTTCGTCTGGTACGTGGTCGACGTTGAGGTGCTCGACGGCCCCGCGGACCTGATCGGCACCGTCCTGAGTCTGCCCTACGACGACCGCATCGTCGGCGAGCCCGTGCCCAAGACCGGCACGGTGGTGGTCACCTCCCCCGCCGCCTGGGTGCACCGCAACAGCAAGGGCAAGGTCGGGGTCTTCGGACAGTGAGTCGGGTCGCCTTGAACGTCGGGCGCAGCCCGCTAGCGTGCCGCGCATGATGCAACGCCCCGTACCCGTCGTGGTCGCACCCCGCTGAGCCCGACGCAGGTCACGCGTTCCCGGATGGGGCGGCCTGCGGGCCGCCCCGCGGCGTTTCCAATGATCCCAGCGCTTCCCAGGAACCCCCTATGACCCTCGAGCTCCCCAAGTCCTACGAAGCCAAGACCGTCGAGCCCGAGGTCTACGAGCGCTGGGAAAAGGGTGGCTGCTTCAAGGCCGGCGCCGGCAAGCGCGCGGGGCTGCCCAGCTACACCATCGCCATCCCGCCGCCCAACGTCACCGGCGTGCTGCACATGGGGCACGCGCTCAACAACACCCTGCAGGACACCCTGATCCGCTGGCGGCGCATGCAGGGCCACGACACCTTGTGGCAGCCGGGCACCGACCACGCCGGCATCGCCACCGAGGCGGTCGTCGCGAAGCTGCTCGAGAAGGAGGGCAAGCGCAAAGAGAGCACGCCGCGCGACGAATTCCTGGCGCGGGTGTGGGCGTGGAAGGAGCAGTCCGGCGGGCAGATCGTCAATCAGCTGCGCAAACTCGGTTCGTCGTGCGACTGGTCGCGCGAGCGCTTCACCATGGACGACGGGCTGTCGCGCGCGGTGCGCACGATGTTCGTCGCGCTGTTCGAGAAGGGCCTGATCTACCGCGGCACGCGCATGGTCAACTGGTCGCCGGTGCTGAAGACGGCGCTGTCGGACGACGAGGTCGACATGAAGGACAAGCCCGGCTTCCTGTGGAAGCTGCGCTATCCGCTCAGCGACGGCAGCGGCCACATCGACGTCGAGACCACGCGCCCCGAGACCTTCTTCGGCGACACCGCGGTCGCGGTGAATCCCGCCGATCCGCGCTACCAGGCGCTGATCGGCCGCACCGTCACCCTGCCCATCGTCGGGCGGCTGATACCGATCGTCGGCGACGAGCACGCCGATCCCGAGAAGGGCACCGGCGCGGTCAAGATCACGCCCGCCCATGACCCCAACGACTACGAGGTCGGCAAGCGCCACGGCCTGCCGCTGGTGCGCGTCATCGGCTTCGACGGCACCATGACCGCGGAGGCCACGGGCTACGCGGGGCAGGACCGCTTCGCCTGCCGCAAGGCGCTGCTCATCGCCTTCGAACACAGCGGCGTGCTGCAAGGCCGCACCGAGATCACCCACGCTGTCGGCCACAGCGAGCGCTCCGGTGAGCCGATCGAGCCGATGGTCACCGAGCAGTGGTTCGTGAAGATGGCGCCGCTCGCCGAACGCGCGGTCAAGGAGACCCGCGAGGGGCGGCTCCACTTCCATCCCGAGCGCTGGGGCAAGGTCTACGAGCAGTGGCTCGACAACGTCCGCGACTGGTGCATCTCGCGCCAGATCTGGTGGGGCCACCGCATCCCCGCCTGGCACTGCGGCACCTGCGCGCAGGTCACGGTCGGCCTCGAGGACCCCACCGCCTGCGCGCACTGCGGCGCGGCCGCGCTCACCCAGGATCCCGACGTCCTCGACACTTGGTTCTCGTCGGCGCTGTGGCCGTACTCGACGCTGGGTTGGCCGGACCGCACGCCCGAGCTCGCGCGCTACTTCCCGACCTCGACCCTGGTCACCGACCGCGGCATCATCTTCTTCTGGGTCGCGCGCATGGTCATGACCTCGCTGTTCACGCTCGGCACGCGGCCGTTCAGCGACGTCTACATCCACGGCACGGTCAACGACGAGAACGGCGAGAAGATGTCCAAGGCCAAGGGCAACGGCATCAACCCGATCATCATGATCGAGGGCGGCACTCAGAACTACCTGGGCAAGGACTACCAGTGCGCCGGCTACGGCGCGGACGCGGTGCGCTACACGCTGCTCGACATGACCACCGAGGGGCAGGACCTCAAGCTCAGCCCGGTGAAGTTCGAGACCGGGCGCAACTTCGCCAACAAGGTGTGGAACGCCGGGCGGTTCCTGCTGATGAACCTGGCGGAGCGGCCGCTGGCGGGGGTGCCGGATGCGGCGGCGATCGCAGCGCTCCAGGGGCTGGGGCTGCCCGAGCGCTGGATCCTCGACCGCCTGCAGGGCGCGGTCGGGGAATGCACCGCGGCGCTCGCGAGCTTCCGCTACAACGACTACGCCAACACCGCCTACCGCTTCTTCCGCGACGAACTCTGCGACTGGTACCTGGAGTGGGCCAAGCACCAGTTCAAGGCCGGCGGCGTCGCTGCGGCCAACGCCACCGCGGTGCTCGCGCACTGCTTCGATGGCGTGCTGCGCCTGTTGCACCCGGGCATGCCGTTCATCACCGAGCACCTCTGGCAGACCCTGCAGACGGTGACCGGCGGCGCGGCCTGGCAGCCCGGGCGGTTTCTGATGTTGCAGCCCTGGCCGCTGCCGGAGGCGGCGCTGCAGGTCGCCGGCGCGGCACCCGCGATGGCTGAACTGCAGGCGGTGGTCAGCGCCATCCGCAACGTGCGCAACCTGGTCAGCCTCGCCGACGGCGTGGCGCTGGGGGCGACCATCGCGACGCCGGGTGCGGCGCGGGCGCAGGCGCTGGAGGGCGAGCGCGCGTTCCTGATCGATCGCGCCAATCTCAGCGACCTGGCCATCGCCGTGGGCGCGGCCAAGCCGGTCGGTGCGGTCACCACCGTGGTCGGCGAGCTCAAGATCCACGTGCCGCTCGCCGGGGTGGTCGACCTCGCGAAACTCAAGGACCAGCTCGCCAAGCGCAGCGCCGCCACCGAGAAGAGCATCGCCGGCAAGGAGGGCCGCCTGGGCAACGCCGATTATATCGCGCGTGCGCCGGCCCAGCAGGTCGAGGAGACGCGCGAGTTGCTGGCGAAGGAGCGCGTCGAGCTGGGCAATCTGCGGGAGACGTTGGCGGGGTTGTGAGGGCGGCGGGAATTGCAGCAACCATCGCGAGCCGTTGGCGCTCGCGATTCTAGTTCCGGGAATCTGCCGGTCCCTACCGTTGCGAAACCACCGCCCATGCCGCTGTCTCACCGCATGGGCTCTCACCTCCTGTCCTGACCGTTGCTCCTCCCACATGGGCCGGGACCATCCACGCTGGAGCCCACCCCCATGGCCATCCTGCACATCGACCGCTTCAGCGACGCCCTCGGCAAGATGACCGCGCTGCGCGTGGTGCTGCCGGAGAAGCCGGCCGGACCGCTGCCGGTGGTCTACCAGCTGCACGGCCTGTCCGACGACCACAGCGCGTGGACCAGGCGCAGCTCGATCGAGCGCTACGCCGACCGCTTCGGCATCATGGTGGTGATGCCCGACGGCGGCCGCGGCTGGTACAGCGACGCGGTGCGCGCGCCGCGCGCCCGTCATGAGACCCACATCCTCGAGACCGTGGCCTACATCGACCGCACCTTCCGCACCGATGCACGTGTGCAGATGCGCGGCATCGGCGGCCTGTCGATGGGCGGCTACGGCGCGCTCAAGCTCGCTCTCAAGCACCCGCTGCTGTTCGGCTCGGTGACCGCGCACTCCAGCGCCGCCGACGTCGCGAAGATGGTCGCCGACAAGGGCTTCCCCGAGGAATTCCCGCTGCTCTTCGGCGATGCCCTGGCGCCAGCGGACGACATCTTCGCCCTCGCTGCACGGCCCGGCCCGAGGCCGCGCGTGCGCTTCGATTGCGGCACCGAGGACTTCACCCTGACCGCCAACCGCGCCCTGCATGCCCACCTGGTGAAGCTCGACTTCCCCCACTTCTACCAGGAATACCCCGGCGCCCACAACTGGGAGTACTGGGACCAGCACGTGGTCGAGGCCCTGGAGTTCCACCACCAGGCGTTCGTGCCGTAGCGGAGCTGCGCGTCGCTGACACGAGACACGAGACACGAGATTCTGTACTCGCGCTTCGCATCGAGGCCCGCGGTTTCAACCTAATACCAGAATCTCGCGTCTCGCGACTCGGGTCTCGGGTCTGCGCGCCGCAGGCACGCTACCCCCTCCCCAACTCCTCCAATTCCCCCTCGTCATACCCGAGGTAATGCCCCAGCTCGTGCCACAGCGTCTGGCGGATCTCCTCGGTGAATTCGCGGCGCGAGCTGCACGCGTGCTCGTGGGCGCGGCGGAAGAGGTGGATGCGCGCCGAGATCTGCGGGGTGCCGGGTTCGTCGCGGTCGCCGCGCTCGTTGCCGACGAACAGGCCGAGCAGTTCAGGCTCGTCGAAGCCCTCGAGCAGCGCGGCCTCGGCGTAGTCGGCGAGCACCAGGGTGACCTCCTCGAGCGCGGCCCGCAGCGGGGCGGGCAGGGCGTCGCCGGCGACCGTCACGGCCTGCTGGAACTGCCGCCAGCCGACGCGGAAGGGCATGCCCTGCGCATCCTGCGCGGCCTTGGCGGCGCGCACGAAGCAGCGGTCGGCGGCCTGGTAGGCGCCCTCGCGCTCGAGGCTGCAGCCGAGCCAGAACCACGCCTCGCCATTGGACGGGTGCTGGCGCACCAGTTCGCGCCCGAGCTGCACGGCGGTGGCGGCGTCGTCGCTGCGGTAGGCTTCCCACAGGGCACCCAGGCGCGCGGCGAGATCGGCGTCGATGGGATCGGCGGCCTCATCGTCGTCGGCGTCGGGTTCGTCGGCTGCGCTCATGGCGCCAGCGTGGCGGGAATCGCCCGGCGCAAAGCGCGAGCTGGGCCCAGGGTGGTACGCAGCGCCAGCGAGCACTTGCAATGCTGCGCCGTGCGCGGTCTCATCCCGCCCCCATGGGGAGCCCGCTGCCATGAGTCTCGACGACCCCAGCCGCACCCTGCCCGGCGAGCCCGCCCACCCCGCGGCCGCCGGTGCTGAGCCCGGACGCCCACCCGCCCGTGGTCCTGCCGTCCGCAGCAGCGCGCGCAGCAGTGAGCCGACCGTCGCCATCGACCCCTCCGACATCACCCCGCCGCCCGGCAACTCGCTGCTGCACGAGGTCGACCAGATCGCGGCGGTGCTGTCGGACATCTACACGGCGATGGGGCGCGGCAAGGACTCCACCACCCACACCGGCGTGGTCGTCGACACCGCCCATCTCGATGGCCCGCCGCGACTCGCCGCCCATGCGGCGCTGGAGCGCCTGCCCACGCCGCCAAGCGCAGCTGCACCCACGGCCGCTGTGGGCCGCGCCAGCGCGACCGGGCTCGAGCAGCGCCTGCACCAGCTCGAGCTTGAGGTGCAGGAGAAGACCGCGCTGATCAAGCGCCTGGAGGGCGACGCCACCAGCGAATACCAGCGCCTGCTCGGCGCCAACCAGCGCCTCGAGCAGCGCCTGGCCGAGGTCGAGTCGGTGCAGGGCGAGGCCGACTCCACCACCCGCCTGCTGCGCCGCGCCCTGGTCGCC
>JACDGQ010000237.1 GCA_013821615.1 Planctomycetota bacterium | reverse complement strand
GTCGGGTGCCGGCGCCGGCACCAGGTCCGCATCGGGCGCGGCCGCTTCCGGCGCACGCGCCGGGGCGCCGAAGTCGAGGGTCGCCGGCGCCGCGTCGAAGGACATGTCTTCCGGGCGGTGCAGGCGGATGTCGAGACCGAGACCGCGGATCTCGTTCATCAGCACCTCGAAGGCCATCGGCGTGCCGTAGGTCAGCGAGCCATCGCCCTTGACCATCGACTCGTAGATGCGCGTGCGTCCGTCGACGTCGTCGGACTTGACGGTGAGGATCTCCTGCAGCACGTGCGCCGCGCCGTAGGCCTCGAGCGCCCAGACTTCCATTTCGCCGAAGCGCTGGCCGCCGAAGCGCGCCTTGCCGCCCAGCGGCTGCTGGGTGATCAGCGAGTACGAGCCGGTCGCGCGGGCGTGCAGCTTGTCCTCGACGAGGTGGTGCAGCTTGAGCATGTAGAGCACGCCGACCGTGGTCTTCTGGTGCATGCGCTCGCCGGTGCGGCCGTCGAAGAGGTGGACCTTGCCCTCGGGCGGCAGGCCCGCCTCGAGCAGCATGGCCTTGATGTCGCCTTCGCTGGCGCCGTCGAACACCGGGGTGACGCACTGCACGCCGAGCGCGCGGGCCGCCCAACCGAGGTGGGTCTCAAGCACCTGCCCGACGTTCATGCGCGAGGGCACGCCGAGCGGGTTGAGCAGGATGTCGATGGTCTGGCCGCCCTCGATGAAGGGCATGTTCTCCTCGGGCACGATCGTCGAGATCACGCCCTTGTTGCCGTGGCGGCCGGCCATCTTGTCGCCGACCTTGAGGGTCAACTTGCGCGCCACGAACACCTTGACCATCTCGAGCACGCCGGTGGGCAGGTCGTCGCCGCGCTTGGCGTTGACGATCTCCTTCTCGCAGGCGGCCTTGATCTCGTCGATCTTGGGGTCGCTCTCGTCGTAGATGGCGCGCGCGCGGCGGCGCTTCGAACCGACGAAGTTGAGCGCCGTCACCGGCAGCTCGCGGTGCAGCTTGAGCACCTCCTCATCGGTCATCCCGGCGCTGTACTCGACGACCTCGCCAGTCTCGATGTTGACGACGTTGGCGCCCGAGACCTCCCAGATCTGGTTGAACTTCTCGCGCGCGATGTCGGCCATCTGCTTGGTGAAGCGGTCTTCGATGATCTTGATGCGGGCCGCCTCTTCCTTGCGGTCCTTTTCGGTCAGCGCGGCACGGCGCTGGAAGCGCTTGACCGCGGTGACGACGCCGCGGATGCCGGGCTTCATCACCATCGAATCGTCGCGCACGTCCTCGCCGGCGCGGCCGAAGATCGCATGCAGCAGCTTCTCTTCAGGCGAGAGCTCCGACTTGTTCTTCGGGGTGACCTTGCCGACCAGCACGTCGCCGGGGCGCACCGAGGTGCCGACGCGCACGAAGCCGCGCTCGTCGAGGTTGCGGAGGGATTCCTCGCTGCGGCCGGGAATCTCGCGGGTGAACTCCTCCTTGCCGAGCTTGGTCTCGCGGATCTCGACCTTGAACTCCTCGATGTGGATCGAGGTGAAGCGGTCTTCCGCGAGCAGGCGCTCGTTGACCACGATCGCGTCCTCGAAGTTGTAGCCGTCGTACGGCATGAACGCGACGAGGATGTTCTTGCCGAGGGCGAGCTGACCGTTGTCGGTGCCGCCGCCGTCGGCGATGATCTGACCCTTGGCGACCTTGTCGCCAAGGTTGACGATCGGGGTCTGGTTGAGACAGGTGCGCTCGTTGAGGCCGTGGAACTTGCGCATCTCGTAGCGGTGGCCCGCGACGGTGATGTGCTTGGCGTCGACCGAGGTGACTTCGCCGTCCTCGGTGGCGATGACGACCATCGACGACGAGCGCGGGATGTCGATCTCCATGCCGGTGGCGATGCGCGGCGCCTCGTTGATGAGCAGTGGCACCGCCTGGCGCATCATGTTGGCGCCCATCAGCGCGCGGTTGGCGTCGTCGTGCTCGAGGAAGGGGATGAGCGCGGCGGACACGCCGATCATCTGCTTCGGGCTGACGTCGGCGTAGGTCACCTCTTCCGTGGGGATCTCGGTGAACTGGCCGGCGAACCGCACCTGGCAGATCTCCTGGATGATCTTGCCATTCTTGTCGAGGTCGACGGTCGCCTGGGCGATCTTCGCCTCGGCCTCCTCGTCGGCCATCAGGTAGACGATCTCGTCGCTGACCTTGCCCTTGGTGACCTTGCGGTAGGGCGTGACCAGGAAGCCGTACTCGTTGACCGCGGAGTAGATGGCGAGCGAGACGATCAGGCCGATGTTGGCGCCTTCAGGAGTCTCGATCGGGCAGATGCGACCGTAGTGCGAGGTGTGCACGTCGCGCACCTCGAAGCCGGCGCGCTTGCGGTTCAACCCGCCCGGGCCGAGGGCGGACAGACGGCGCTCGTGGGTCAGCTGGCTGAGCAGGTTCGACTGGTCGACGACCTGCGAGAGTTCGCCGCGCTGGAAGAAGTTCTGCACCGCGCTGTCGACGGCCTGATTGTTGAACAGGTTGCGCGGCGCGAGCGCCTGGGCGAGGTCTTCGGCCTGGAGGTCGCGGGAGAGCTTCTCCTTGACCGCACGGCGCAACTTGAGCATGGCGGCGCGCAGTTCGTCGCTGAGCAGGTCGGCGATCGGGCGCACGCGGCGGTTGCCGAGATGGTCGATGTCGTCGGTTTCGCCGGCCGAGCTGTTCGAACGGATGAGGGTCAGCAGGTACTCGAGGGCGCGCAGGTAGTCGTCGACCGCGAGCACGCGGCCCTCGGCCGAACCCTTGAGCTTGCGATTGATGCGGAAGCGGCCGACCGCGCCGAGGTTGTAACGCTGCTCGTTCAGGAAGCGGTCCTGGAAGAACTCGCGGACCTTCTGCTCGTCGGTGGGGTTGCCCGGGCGCAGGCGACGGTAGATGCGCAGCAGCGCCTCGTCGTGGCTGGCGGCCTCGTCTTCGCGCAGGGTGTTGAGCAGGATGTCGTCGGGCTTGGTGCCGGCGATGATCAGCTGGACGTTCTCGACGCCGAGCCCCTTCAGATTCTCGAAGCTGTTCTCGCTCAACTCCTCGCACGCCTTGGCCAGGGCCTCGCCCGACTCCTTGTCGAAGACGTCGTCGGCGAGGATGCGGCCGACGGCCTTCTCCTTGGCGCCCTTGGCGGCCAGCGAGACGGTGTCGGTCTTGAAGAAGTGCTTGATGATCGCGGCAGTGGTGCCGAAATCCTTGTTCAGGGCGCGCAGGAAGCAGGTCGCGACGACCTTGGCGCTCTTGTCGATCTTGACCTGGAGGATGTCCTTGGAGGTCTGCTCGACCTGGATCCAGGATCCGCGCTCGGGAATGATGCGACAGGAATAGTTGCGGCGGCCGCTGGCGCCGGTCTCGCTCGAGAAGTCGACGCCCGGCGAGCGCTGGATCTGGGTGACGATGGTGCGCTCGGCACCGTTGATGATGAACTCGCCGCCGCCGATGCGGATCGGGAAGTAGCCGATGTGGACATCCTCTTCGAGGACATCCTTGAAGGTCGGGTGGTTCTGGCCGCTGACGCGGATCTTCAGCTTCAGGCCGCGCTGGTAGGTGAGGCCCAGGTCGCGGCACTCGTCGATGTTGTGCTGCGGCGGGGTGAACAGGTAGCCGTGGTAGCTGACCACCACCTGGTCATCGTAGCCGGTGACCGGGAAGAATTCCTGGAAGATCGCCTCCAGGCCCTTGACCTTGTTCCGCACATCGGGGGCCGCCTCGGTGTCGAGGAAGTCGTCGTAGCTCTTCGACTGGAGATTCACCAAGCTGGGGACGGGGATGACTTCCTTGGTGTTGCCGAAGGAGCGGATCTGCATGGAACCTCCCGAAGAAGCGTACAGCTGGACAGCACAACCCCTGACGCGCTCGACCCGGGTGTCCGCCGCCAGGACTCCGCACTGCCTGGACGCATCCAGGAGACAGCGCCGAGACGGCGGCCGTGACAGTGCACGGCGAGGCTGAAAGGGGTTGGGACGTTAGCGAGTTTAGGGCCTAGGGCAAGCATCCCAGCCAGAACATCTGGCTGGGAACTTCCCCTCGGACCGCCGGCAGTCTTTCAACTGACGACGGGACAGGGACTTGCGAACAGAGGCGAGTTTGCGGAAGGTTCCGCTCACGCGCCTTCGATCTTGGCCTTGGCACCGGCATCGGTGATCTTCTTGGCCAGCTCGTCGGCGGCCGGCTTCTCGAGGCCATCCTTGACCATCTTGGGCGCACCCTCGACGAAGGCCTTGGCGTCGGCGAGGCCGAGGCCGAGGACTTCGCGGATGAGCTTGATGGCCTGGATCTTCTTGTCGGCCGGATACTCGACGAGGGTCACCTTGAAGGTGGTGGGCTCGGCCTCGGCGACCGGGGCGGCGGGACCGCTGTTGCCGGCGACGGCAACGGCCGCGGCGCTGACGCCGAATTCCTTCTCAAGCGCATGCACGAGATCGGCGAGCTCGATGACGGTGAGGGACTTGACGGTCTCGATGACCTGGGCCAGCTTGTCGGACATGGGATGTTCCTTTGGAAAGCGGATGGGAGGTTGATCAGCGGCGGATGAGCGCCGCGGTCAGCCGGTGGTTTGAGGGGTGGTTCAGGCCGGGGGGGCTTCGGGAGCCGCGGGAGCTTCCGTAGCTGCGGGAGCTTCGGTAGCCCCGCCCTTCTTCTTGGCGATCTCGGCGATGACGCGGGCGAAGCCCACGAGCGGCGCCGCGAGGACGTTGACGAGCATGCCGCGCAGCTGCTGCTTGCTGGGCAGGCCGGCGAGGCGGGTGACCATCGCAGGGCCGATGGACTGGCCGTCCATGACGCCGCCCTTGACCGAGACCTTCTCCTCCTTGGCCAGGTCCGCGAGGATCTTGGCGGCCGCGACCATGTCGGTGGCCGCGACCAGGCCGATCGAGCAGGTACCGGTGATGAGCTTGGCCGCCTCGGGGAGGATGGCGCGCTTGATGATGGCGACCTTGGCCACCTTCATCTTCGCACCGACGCCACGCAGGTCCTTGCGCAGCTTGAGGGTCTCGTGGCTCTTGAGCTTCGACGAGTCGACGATGATGAACGCGGGGCTGGCGTCGACCAGGACCTGGACTTCGCTGAGCATGAGCTCGTTGATGAAGTTCGGCATGGTGGTCCTCAGCTCTCTTTACCGGTGTAGGAGACCTTCACGCCGGGTCCCATCGTGGACGACAGCGAGATGTTGCGCACGAATTCGCCCTTCACCGAGGAGGGGCGGTGCTCACCGACGTGGCGCAGGAACGAGGTGATGTTCTCGGCCAGCTTGGCCTCTTCGAACTTCACGGTGCCCACGCGGATCTGGACGTTGCCCGCGGCATCGGCGCGGTATTCGATCTTGCCGCCCTTGAACTCGCTGACCGCCTTGGCGACGTCGTCGGTGACGCTGCCGGCCTTGGGCGAGGGCATCAGGCCGCGCGGGCCGAGCACCTTGCCGAGTTTGCCGACCAGGCGCATCATCTTCGGCGTCGCGATGGCGATGTCGAAGTCCATGAAGCCGCCGAGCACCTCGTTGACGAGGTCCTCGCCGCCGGCCTTGATGGCGCCGTTGTCGAGCGAGGCCTTGATCTTGTCGCCGTCATCGACGAAGGCGATGACGCGCACGTCGCGACCGGTGCCGTGCGG
>JACDGQ010000236.1 GCA_013821615.1 Planctomycetota bacterium | reverse complement strand
CGGCCGACCAGTCGCCCCCGCCGATGACGTTGCCGGCGCGGCCGCTCGCCAGGCGCACGGCGCCGTCGGCGAAGAACGAACGCCGGTAGCTGGACACCACCAGCTCGGCGGCGCCCTTGCTGGCGCTGTAGGGATCATGGCCGCCCATGGCATCGCTTTCGCGGTACCCCCACACCCACTCATGGTTCTCGTAGCACTTGTCGGACGTCACCACCACCACCGCCCGCACCCCGGGGGTGGCGCGCACCGCCTCGAGCAGGTTGACGGTGCCGCCGACGTTGGTGTCCCAGGTGGTCTTCGGGTCCTGGTAGGAGGCACGCACCAGCGGCTGCGCCGCGAGGTGCAGGATCACCTCGGGGCGGATCTCGGCCACGGCCCGCGCCAGTGCGGTGGCGTCGCGGATGTCGATCAGCCGGGAGTCCATGCGCCCGGCCAGGGCGAGCGCACCGAACAGGTCGGGAGTGGTGGCGGGCGCCAGCGCGACGCCGGAGACGCGCGCGCCCAGCGCGAGCAGCCAGTGCGCCAGCCATCCGCCCTTGAAGCCGGTGTGGCCGGTGACCAGCACGCGGCGGCCGCGGAAGGCGTCGCCGAACATCACCAGCGCTCCGTCCACGGCGCCTTGCCACCGTCCCACAGCTGGTTGAGCATCTGGTGTTCGCGCGCGGTGTCCATGCACTGCCAGAAGCCCTGGTGCACGTAGGCGGCGAGTTCACCGTCGGCGACCGCACCGCGCATCGGCTCCTGTTCCAGCACCAGGCTGGCGGAGGTGGTCAGGTAGCGCTCGATGAAGCTGCGCGCGATGACCATGTAGCCGCCGTTGATCAGGCCGGACTCGGTCTGCGGCTTCTCGTGGAAGCCGGCGACCCGCCCGCCATCGAGCTGGATCTCGCCGAAGCGTCCGGCCGGGTGCACCGCGGTGACGGTCATCGCCTTGCCCTGCGCGCGGTGCTGGGCGAGCAGCGCCGCCAGGTCGACGTTGGCGACGCCATCGCCATAGGTCAGGAAGCACTCGCGATCCTCATCCTTCAAGTAGCGCGCAGCGCGCGCCACGCGCCCGCCGGTCATGGTCTTGTCGCCGGTGTCGGCGAGGGTGACCTGCCAGTCGTCCTCGGCACTGGCGCCGTGGTAGACGATGCCGCCACCGTGACCCAGGGTGATGGTGGTGTCGGTGGCGCGGCTATGGTAGTTGAGGAAATAATCGATGATCGCCTCGCGCTTGTAGCCCAGGCAGAGGATGAAGCGGCGCACGCCGAACGCGGCGTAGGTCTTCATGATATGCCACAGGATCGGCTGCGGCCCGACCGGCACCATCGGCTTGGGCAGCACCTCGGTGACGTCGCGCAGGCGGGTGCCCATGCCTCCGCAGAGGATCATCGCAGGCGGCATCGGGGCGGGCGGGGTGGGCATCGTGGGGATCATTTCCGGGGGCCGGGGTGCGCAGATGGGAGAGCGGCGGGCGTCGACCCACGCAACGAAGTGAAAAGCGCTTTCGCCACCTCGCAAGGGGAGATCTGAGCCCGTGCGGAGCCGTGCGGCCGATCGGCCGATCGGGAATCGTTCCAGGGAGTGCATCGGCGGTGCGCGGACCCGAGGGCCGCAGTCGCCAGCGCCCGCGATGGGGCCAGCCCAGGCCGCATTGCAAACCCTGCGGCCCCCCTAGAGTCCGCCGCGCGGCGGACTGCGGACCATGCTCTTCAACTCCCTGGTCTTCCCGCTGTTCTTCGTTCTCACCCTGGGCGGTTTCTGCCTCGCGCCGCAGCGTCTGCGGCCGCTGGTGCTGTTCCTCGCCAGCTGCGTCTTCTACGCCTGGTGGCGGGTCGACTATCTGGCCCTGCTGCTCGGCACCTCGCTGCTCGACTGGGGCGTCGGGCTCGGACTGGGTCGCCTGCGCGGACGGCCGGTCGCGCGCCGCGCGCTGCTCGCCACCAGCCTGAGCGCGAACCTCGGGGTGCTGTTCGCGTTCAAGTACTACGCGTTCGCGAGCGCCACCCTGGCGGGGGTCGGCGACTGGCTCGGCGTGCCGTTGCGGCTGCCGCTGCTCGACGTGCTGCTGCCGGTGGGCATCTCGTTCTACACCTTTCAGTCGATGTCCTACACCATCGACATCTTCCGCGGTCAGCTCGAGCCGGAGCGCAACGTGGTGCGCTTCCTCGCCTATATCTCGTTCTTTCCGCAGCTGGTGGCGGGACCGATCGAGCGGGCGGGGCGGATCCTGCCGCAGTTCGCCGCCATGACCGTCCCCACCTACCGCCGCCTGGTCGACGGCGGGCTGCTGGTGCTGTGGGGCTTCTTCAAGAAGCTGGTGGTCGCCGACCGCGTCGCGATCTACGTCGACCAGGTCTACGCCGACCCCGCCGGGCAACCGGGTTCGCGCCTGCTGCTCGCCAGCTACCTGTTTGCCTTCCAGGTCCTGTGCGATTTCTCCGCCTACTCCGACATCGCGCGCGGCACCGCGCGCTGCTTCGGGGTGCAGCTGATGGTCAATTTCCGGCGCCCCTACGCCGCCGCCAGCGTGGGCGAGTTCTGGCGGCGCTGGCACATCTCGCTGTCGACCTGGTTCCGCGACTACCTCTACATCCCGCTGGGCGGCAATCGCGTGCCGCCGCTGCGCGGCGCGCTCAACATCATGGTGGTGTTCGTGGTCTCGGGGCTGTGGCACGGCGCGGCGTGGACCTTCGTCATCTGGGGCGCGATCCACGGCGGAGTCCTGGTCGTGGAGCGCGTCGCCGGCCAACGTGCACCGGCGCTCTGGCTGCGCCTGCCCGGGGCGCTGCGCGTCGCGCTGCGCTGGGCGCTGACCTTCCACCTGGTGGTGGTCGCCTGGGTGTTCTTCCGCGCCGCCGACCTGGCGCAGGCCTGGGCGGTGTTCGCGGGCCTCGGCCACGGGCTGGGTGCAGCCCTCGAGATCCCAGGGTTCTCGCGCACCGACCTGGTGATCAGCCTGCTCGGCATCGCAGCGATCGAGCTGATCGAGTGGCGGCACGAGCACGGCGGCATCCAGGTCCTGCTCGCCCGGGGGCCGCGCCCGCTGCGCTGGTCGCTGTACGCGGGGCTGGTGGTGGGCATGGTCTTCTGCGGGGTGTTCAGCGCCCGCCAATTCATTTACTTCCAGTTCTGACCGCGATGCGCCTGTTCCTCAAACGCTTCGCGCTGTTCATGCTGCTGGTGGGCGCCGGCGCGGCGCTGCTCCAGGCGCTCACATTGCACGCCCTGCGGCGCGACGCGAAAGCGCTGCAGGACGCCGCCTGGGCGCAGGAGGCGGCGGCGGTGACCACGCTGGTCATCGGCGATTCGCACGCGCACGAGAGCATCGACGGCCGCCTGCTGCCGGGCAGCTTCATCTATTCGTCCTCCGGTGAGAATCTGCTCTTCGTCGCAGCCAAGCTGCGTTGGGCTTTGCGCGAACAGGCTGCTCCAGCGCTGCGCCACGTGGTGCTCGCCCTCGGACTGGACGCGTTCTCGGCATCGCACGCCCTGCCGATGGGGGACGAGTGGTACTACGCGCGCCACGCGGACGCGGCGGCCGTGTTGCAGGGCTCGGGCGATGGCAGCGCGGTCGCGCGCTTCTGGCTGCGCGGTCTGGTGGTGCCCTGGGCAGGGAGGGGGGAGTCCGTCTTCCCGCTGCTCGACCAGGCTCGGCGCAAGCCGTCGTTCTCGTGGCACGACCAGATGGAGCAGTTCTGGGACGCTGGTTTCCCGCCTTTCTCCGCGCAGGTCGACCGGACCCACGCCGCCCGCCAGCGCGCCCTCGAGCACCTCGCCGGCATGGCGCCTTTCGACCCGGCCCCGGTCGCGGCGCTGGCGCGCATCCGGCAGCTGTGCGTCGAGCGCGGCCTGACCCTGACCGTCCTCGATGCCCCCGTCACCGACCTCTACTACCGCGAACTGGCCGCGCGCAGCGACCCCGCCCGCTATGCGCAGATCCTGGATGAGGAGCTGGTCGCGCACGGCATCGTGCCGCTCGACCTGCACGCGCTGTTCGCCGACCGCTATGACCTGTTCCGCGATCCGGACCACCTGCTGGCGGCAGGCCGGCGCGAGGTCACGGCGCGCATCGCGGCGGCCCTGGAGCGGGCCCAGGTCCCGCGCTGAGCGGGCGCCAGGCTCACCCATCCGGTGGGTCCTGGCCCACGTATACCATCCGTACGAGGTCCACATGCCGCATGTCCGCAAGCCCATCCTGCTGCTGCCGACCGTGGTCGCGCTCCTCGCCGCGTGGTATACGGCGCCGCTCGCCTGCGCCGCCGAGCCCGCCCCTGCCCCGCCCGCCGCGGTGGCGCCAGCGGACGAGCCGCTGACCTGGATCCCGTGGTCCGACGACGTCTTCGCGCGCGCCAAGCGCGAGCACAGGCTGGTGCTGCTCGACCTCGAGGCGGTGTGGTGCCACTGGTGCCACGTGATGGCCGAGACCACCTACCGCGATCCGGCGGTGGTCGCGGTGCTGCGCGAAAAGTACCTGCTGGTGCGCGTCGACCAGGACGCGCACCCCGATCTCGCCAACCGCTACGAGGACTACGGCTGGCCGGCGACGGTGGTGTTCGATGGCGATGGCCGCGAACTGGCCAAGCGCCGCGGCTACATCGCGCCGCTCAGCATGGCGTCGATGGCGCAGGCTTTCGTCGACGACCCCACGCCCGGGCCGTCGGTCACCGACGGTATGGGAGCGCCCGTCGCCGCGGCGCATGCCGACGGGCCGCTGCCCGCGGAGCAGCGCGCCGCGCTGCTCGAGACCTGGCGCGACGGTTACGACCGCGCGCAGGCGGGTTGGGGCACAGTGCACAAGTACCTGGATGCCGATGGGCTCGAGCTCGCCATGCTGCGCGCCGCCGGCGACGCCGACGCGGCCGGCATGGTGCGCGCCACCCTCGAAGCGGCGCGCGCGCTGATCGATCCGGTGTGGGGCGGCGTCTACCAGTATTCGACCGGCGGGGTGTGGAGCGAGCCGCACTTCGAGAAGATCATGGAAGTGCAGGCCGGCGCGCTGCGCACCTACGCCCAGGCCTACGCGCTGTGGAAGCGACCCGCGGACCTGGCCGCGGCGCAGGCGGTGCGGAAATACCTGCGCGATTTTCTCACCGGGTCCGATGGCGCCTTCCTCACCAGCCAGGACGCCGACGTGGTCCAAGGCGAGCACAGTGCGGAGTTCTTCGCGCTCGACGACGCGGGCCGACGCGCACGGGGCATGCCGCGCATCGACACGCACCGCTACGCCCGCGAGAATGGTTGGGCGATCACCGCGCTGGTCGCCTACTACGGCGCCACCGGCGACGCCACGGCGCTTGCCGACGCTGAGCGCGCCGGCGCCTGGGTGCTCGCGCACCGCGCCGTGCCGGGCGGCGGCTTCAGCCACGACGGCGACTCCGCGGATGGCATCTACCTGGGCGACACCCTGGCCATGGGTCGTGCTGCGCTCGCGCTCTACACCGCCACCGGATCGCGGGCGTGGCTCGCAGTCGCCAGCGGCGCGGGTCACTTCATCGCGGCGACCTTCCAGCCGGCAGAACCGGCTGCGGGCGCCCTGAACGCCGGCTTCCTGACCGCCGCGGCGCGCGGCCAGGCGCTGCCCCCGCTACCGCAGCGCGATGAGAACGTCGCCCTGGCGCGCTTCGCCAACCTGCTCGCGCGCCACACCGGCGATGCTGCGCAC
>JACDGQ010000235.1 GCA_013821615.1 Planctomycetota bacterium | reverse complement strand
CTATCGACTCCATCGCACCTTTATCACCATCGCCTACCTGATTGCGGGGAAGCTTGACCTCAGAGCGCCTTCGCCGTTTGCCGCTGGAACGCGGGCTACCCACTGATCTCGGAATAGAGGCTAAAAAGCGGACCCGGTGGGATTCGAACCCACGAGAGACTTGCGCCCCTGCCGGTTTTCAAAACCGGTGCATTCAACCGCTCTGCCACAGGTCCATGACGTCGGTCGGGGGTTTTGTAGCGCCCGCAGGACGTTGGGGAAGGCGATCGCTGCGATGGCGCACCTGGCATCTCCCGCGCACCGAGTCGGCGCAGCCGACCCAGGGTCTGTCAGACATAGGGGGCAGCGCCGTAGGCGCGTTCGTTGGGGGAGGCCGCCTGATGCGGCTCCCCCAACCGAAAGCTTTTCAAAACCGGTGCATTCAACCGCTCTGCCACAGGTCCATGACGTCGGTCGGGGGCTCTTGTAGCGCGCGCGCGGCGATGGGGAAGGCGGTCGCAGCGGCGACGCTACGGCCCCATGCCACCCGGCATCGTCCGCGCACCAAGTCGGCGCAGCCGACCCAGGGTCTGTCAGACATAGGGGGCAGCGCCGCAGGCGCGTTCGTTGGGGGAGCGGCCTGCTGCCGCTCCCCCAACAGAAAGCCGCTCCCCCAACAGAAAGCTGCAAAAGACGGTCGCGTGCGCACGCTTGCCCCATGACATCGGGGGGCCAGTGATGTTGATGCGCCGGATGGCGGGACCGCTTCCGGCTATCACACACCCGCGCATACCCGCTCGCGAGTGCCTTTGACCGCTGTCCGCGCCGGCGCTATAGTTGGGAGCGGCTATATAAACCCTACCCTAACTATCCGCCCGAAAGCGTGTTATGGAAAAATACCCGGTTGTTTGGGGCCTCGATATCGGACATTCGAGCATCAAGGCCGCCAAGCTCGCGCGTACCGGGAACGGGGTAACGGTGATGGCCTACGCCATCGAGCCGATCACCGTGGCAGAGGACGGCGACCGCGACGAGGCCGTGGTCAAGGCGCTCCAACAGCTCGCCCAGGCCGAGGACATCGGTGGTGTGCCGGTGGTCGCCTCGCTCTCCGGCCGGCAGATCTTCACCCGCACCATCAACATCCCCGTCCTGAACCCCAAGAAGGTCGACAAGATGGTGGAGCTGGAGGCCCGCCAGCAGATCCCGGGCAATTTCGACGAGGTCGAGTGGGGCTACCACCTGTCCCCCGCGGCCGATGGCGCCTCCAACGACGTCGCGCTGTTCGCCGCCCGCCGCACCCTCACCGAGGAGCTGATCCGCAAGTGCAAGCGCGCCGGCATCAACCTCGTCGGCGTGTCGGTGTCGAGCCTGGCGCTCTACAACTTCGTGCGCTTCGATCAGGAATTCCCGGACGACGAGACCGTCATCATTCTCGACGTCGGCGCCGAGAACACCGACCTGGTGCTCTACCAGGGCGAGACCCTGTGGATGCGCACCCTGGCGCTGTCGGGCAACGACATCACCAAGGTCTTCATGAAGAAGTTCCGCGTCTCCTTCGAGGAGGCCGAGACCCTCAAGCGCCAGATCGGCGACAGCCGCCAGGCCGAGAAGATCCTCAAGGTCCTCGAAGGCTCGCTCGGCGAATTGACCAGCGAGGTGCAGCGCAGCCTGGGCTTCTACAAGTCGCAGAATCCCAACGCCAAGCTCGACAACCTGGTCATCTCCGGCAACACCTTCCGCCTGCCCAACCTGCCCGAATACCTCGCCGAGCGCCTGCGCTACACCGTCAACATCCTCGAGGACCTCGACAAGATCCAGGTCGCCGCGGGCATGGACCGCAGCCTGTTCCTGCGCGACCTGCAGTCCCTGGGCGTCGCGCTCGGCCTCGCCCTGCAGGGCACCGGCCTGGCCAAGGCCAACGTCAACCTGCTGCCCAGCCAGATGCAGCTGCAGCGCGTGCTCAAGACCAAGCGCTGGGCCGGCGCCGCGCTGGTCGGCATGGTCTTCGCAACCTGGCTGATCAACTACATGGTCTACGCGCGCGTCATCAAGGACAACACCGCGATGTCCGCCGGCATCGATGCGCATTACAAGGAGAACGAGGTGCGCGTCGAGAGTTCGCGCAAGGTCCTCGCGCGCGTCGGCCCGAGCGCCGAGACGCTCAAATCCTTCGCCATCTACGGTGGCCAGAAGGGCGTGGTCCACGCCGTCGAAGAGACCGTGCTGGCGGTGATGGAGGACCTCATCCGCGAGAACGGCCTGGTGAATCCCGGTGCGCCGCCGCCCGAGGAGGGGGGCGAGCCGCCCCTCCAGGCGCTGTTCCTCGAATCGCTCGAGGTCACCACGCTGAAGGCCGACGGCGAGGCCGGCGTCTTCCGTCCGCTCGACGAGCCGCGCCGCGCGGTGCTCAAGGTGCGCATCCCCAAGAAGGACGCCCTGCGCAGCCTGCCGCAGACCCTGCGCGACCGCCTCTCCGCCGCCCCCAATCCCGAGTACCTCAAGGTGCTCCACCCGGGCGAGAAGCTCTTCAGCGAGGTTCAGGAGAAGCTGCGCGTCGATGCCGAGGACGTCTCCTACGCGACCGACCCGACCAAGATCGATGAGCGCACCGGCGCCGCCAAGACCGAGATCAAGGAGTTCAAGGTGCCGATGATCGTCGTCACCCTGCACTGCGACGTCGCCAACACGGCCGCCGCCACGCCGCCCCCGGCCGCCCCCGCCAAGCCCGCCAAGAAGGAGGCCGGCAAGTGAAACAGCTCAAGCTCTACCTGTTCTGGATCATCTCCGCCGTGCTGTTCTTGGCCGCGCTCATCGTGTTCTTCTCGATCGAGCCCAGCGACGACCAGGGCAAGACCGCCGAGGAGGTCAAGCAGAAGCTCGACACCGACTTCGAGAAGCTCAAGGAGCTCGAGGGGCGCGCCAAGCGCGGCAACCCGCTCGGGGTCTTCGATCCAGAGAAGGCCGACGACATCAAGAAGCTCACCAACGACTACCTGCTCACCGAGCGCTGGGCGCCCGAGCTCGAGCCCAAGGTCCAGAGCTACGACAAGGAATACGGCGAGATCAAGAAGGACCTCGCCGAGCGCAGCGCGGTGCTGCTCTCGCCGATCTTCGACAGCAATGACCTGCTTGCCTGGTACACCGCCTACGAAGGCAAGACCAAGGAGGTGCTGCTCTCGCTGATCAACGCCAAGGCCCTGGTCATGCCCGACGACCTCGGCGCAACCCCGGCCGGCGGCAAGGCCGAAGAGCCCAGCCTGGAAACCAACGAGCGCATCCGCAGCGTGGCGGGCTTCTACACCCGCCAGTCGACCATGCCCGAGGCGACCCTGCACGCGCGCTTGACCAAGCGCTTCCGCATCGTCGAGAAGCTCGCCGAGGTGCTGATCAACACCCGCGCCAAGCCCCTGCCCAACCCGGTGATCGCGCCCGCCAAGGCCACCCTGCCCGACGCCCTCGGCGCGCAGCTCGCCGGTGTCGAGTGGAAGAACGTCGAACCGGTGCTGAAGGGCGACCTCGCGAACTACGCCACCGCCACCGAGGTGACCATCACTCTGCGCGGTACCTCCTCCGCCCTGATCGCGGCCGAGGCCGCGATCGAGAAGCTCGCCAGCCCGGTGATGGTGGTGACCGGCGGCAGCATCGCCAACAAGGGCGCCTACAAGCCCGGCGACCGCAAGATGGTGCCCTACGACCCGCTCATCAGCCGTCTGACCATCGTGGTCTTCGACTTCAGCAAGATCGCCCAGCTGCCGCCGCTCAGCGGCGCGCCCGCCGACGCCAAGCCCGAGGTGAAGAAATGAACGCCCAGGAACTCGCCCTCGCCCACGGTGAAAAAGCCGTGGTCGGCATCGTCGGCATCCTCTGTGTCTGGTCGCTGACAAATACCTTCACCAACACCGACATCCGGCCGAAGGACGTCAGCCCCGAGAAGATCAACGAGATGGTGCAGACCGTCCGTGACATGAGCGCGAAGCAGACGCCGCCGGTGCTCAAGACCCCACCGCCCTACCTCGACCAGATGCGCGAGCGCTGGACCGCCGAGCTGCCGTCGCTGCCGCACCTCGTGTGGATCTCCACGACCGTCGACACCGGCCCCGTGGTCGTGGTCGGCTTCCATCCCTACATCTACGAACTGCCGACCCCGATCCTGACGGCCAAGGACAACATCGGCACCGTCGAGCTGACCCTGGCCCTGCCCGCGTCCGCGCGCGATGCCGACAGCCGCGTCAGCGACCTTGCGCACAAGACGTGGCTGAAGGAATCCGTCGAGAACACCGCCGATCAGGTCGGCGTGCAGATCGAGTACAAGGTCGGTGCCGGCGGCATGTGGAAGCCGCTCGCGGCCAAGGGCGTCGACAAGAACGGGCTGGTCGCGATCGACGCCAAGAACGGCCTCGCCGAGACCCATTTCACCACCGATTCCCAGGCCGCCTGGGAAAAATACGCCTTCCGCGCCCACCTCGTCGCCAAGGCCACCGGCGCCGACTTCGACCCCGGCAAGCACCTCGACCAGCCGCAGGCGGTGGTGGTGGTCGCCGGCAAGTACGACGAGGACCCCATCGATTGGCCGCGCCTCGCTGCCGGCCTGCTCGACCACCAGAAGGACATCATCGCCAAGTTCGTGCCTGGCAGCACCAGCGGTCCGTTCGCCAGCGCGCTCAAGCCTGGCGAGGCGCTCTACAACGGCCCGAACAGCGATGAGATCGGGATGATCGCGCAGTCGAGCATCCGCGTATCCTTCGAGAAGGCCTTCGGCGCCGATCCCACCGATCCCAATATCGTGGGTGCGCAGCTGCTGGCGATGAAGCTGGTGCGCAACGCCAAGGGTGATTCCGCCTGGGTTCCAGCCCCCAAGCCATTCAAGATCGCGCCCGGTGCGGACGTCGGCGAGGCGGGCGTGGTCATCGCCGACCCGTTCAGCAAGACCAAGAACAACATCCAGGTTGATTTCTCCACACCGTTCCACCTCGTCGAGGTCCAGCGCGAAGTGGTGCGCGTCTACTGGTACGAGCTCGCGCTCAAGAACCGCGAGGGCGGCAAGGGCAAGGACATCGAGCTCAAGAAGAAGGAGGTCAAGACCGACGTCGCGATCCTCGAGAACGCCAAGACCCACGCCAAGATCCCGCTCACCAAGCTGTCGGTGATCCTCAAACCCACCAATCCGATCTCGAAGGTCTATCCGAACTACAAGTCGTGGCCCTACAACGAGGCCGACCAGTTCCGCAAGAGTCCGGCGACCTTCCTGCAGTACGGCCTGGTGCCGCCCGAGCCGATCCCGCACGATGCGGACACCGGCCCGCTCGAGGACCTGCGCAAGAAGACCGGTGACGAGTCGCTCAAGACCGACACCGTCTATTACGAGCTCGCCGACGGCCGACTGGTCTACTTCGACTTCGTCAACAAGCAGCTGAAGGAATTCATCATCCCCGGCACCGAAGCCGACGACAAGGGCAAGCCCAAGCCGGGCGATGAGACCGGGGCGGCCGACGCCGCGCCCGCCGAGGAACCGGCTTCCAAACCCGCGACGACCGCCCCCAAGCCCGTGCCTGCTGCGCCCAGGCCCGCAACGCCCGGTGCCGCGCCGGCTCCCGCTGCGCCTGCGCCCGGACCTGCAGGATCTCCCGGCTCGCACGCCCCGCTGCATCCGCCCACCGGACCCGTCGTCCAGCC
>JACDGQ010000234.1 GCA_013821615.1 Planctomycetota bacterium | reverse complement strand
GGTCGGCGAACCGGCGCCCACCGATGCCGGCGTGCGCCTGAAGGACCTCTGCGAGATCAGCGGCGTGCGTGACAACCACCTGTTTGGCGTTGGCCTGGTGGTCGGCCTGTCCGGCACCGGGGACAAGAATCCCGCGACGGTGCGCATGCTCCGCCAGATGCTCGCCACCAAGCACCTCAGCTTCGACGACGCCGATCTCAGCAGCAAGAACGTGGCGATGGTCACGGTCACCGCGGACCTGCCCGCCTTCGCGCGCGCCGGCTCCAGGCTCTACACCACCGTGTCGGTCGCCGGCGACGCGACCTCGCTGCGCGGCGGCATGCTGCTGCAGACGCCGCTGACCGGCGCGGACGAGCGCATCTACGCGGTCGCCCAGGGCGCGCTGAGCGTCGGCGGCTTCGGCGCCGCCAGCCCGGGACTGCCCGTGCCCGGCATCGAGCACCGCAACATCGAGACCGATGCGAGCCTGTCCCAGGGTGCGCTGGTCGAGCGCGAGGTGCCGGCCACCCTGCTCTACGGCGACCGCCTGCGCCTGCTGCTGCGCGAATCCGACTTCACCACCGCCAGCCGCGTCGCGCACTGCCTGGGCGACACTTTCGGGCCGGCGCGCGTCACCGCCGTCGACGCCAATATGATCACCCTCGGCTTCGCCAGCGCCCCGAGCGAGAGCGAACTGGTCGACACCATCGCCAAGCTGCAGCAGCTGCGCGTCGCGCCGGATCTCAAGGCGCGCGTGGTGATCAACGAGCGCACCGGCACGATCGTCGCCGGCAACCTGGTGCGCATCAGCGCGGTGGCGGTCAGCCACGGCAGCCTGTCGCTGCGCGTCATGCCGGTCGCCGACCGCCGCATCGACCCCAGCGATCCGCGCAAGGTGGTCGACACCGTGGCGTGGGTCGACCCGTTCACCCGTCTCAGGCGCAGCGAACCGCCCGCCGGCCTGCGCCCGACCACCACGCCGGGGACCATGAATATCGTCGCCGGGGCGACCGTCGACGACATCGCCAACGCGCTCAACGCGCTGGGCGCCAAGCCGCACGACCTGGTGGCGATCTTCGAGGCCATCGCCCGCGCGGGTGCGCTGCACGCCGAACTGGTGAAGATGTAATGTCCGATCTCTCGATCACTGGTGAGGGGCGTCTGCAGGACGCGGGCGACGACCAGCGCGCGCGCCTCAAGCGCGTCGCCGCGCAGTTCGAGGGCACTTTCATCCAGCTCATCTTCAAGACCGCCGACGACGCCAAGATGGACGACGAACCGCTGATCGGCGGCGAGGGCGCGGACGAGCAGTTCAAGCAGCTGCACGAGACCGCGCTCGGCGAACGCGCGGCTGGCCACCTGGGCATCGCCGACATGGTCTTCCGCGAACTGTCGGCGCGCGCCGGAATCAGCGGTAAAGCGCCGGATCCGACGCTGCCTCCGGCCCTCCCGCCCATCAGCAAAGGCAAGCCATGACCACTGTACCCGTGCTCCCCGCCAATGCCGCGTCCAGCGCGACCGTCGGCCAGCTCTTCGACCAGCTCGGCGAGCACCTCGAGGCGGAGCTCGCGTTGCACCGCCGGCTGCTCGCCCTGACCCGGGCCAAGCAGCGCCACATCGTCGGCGGCGACATGCCGGCGTTCTCGGCGCTCCTGCAGCAGGAGCAGGCGCCAATGGCCGAGATGGGCAAGCTGCGCCAGCGCCGCGACCTGATCCTCAAGGCCGCCGTCCAGGTCCTTGCCTTGCGCAGCGAGCGGCCGCTGCTCGCCCAGGTGGTCGAGGCCGCGCCCGAAACCCAGCGCAGCGCCCTGCGCCGCCGTGAGGGCGAGCTGCGCGGCGTGCTCGAGGAGCTGCGCGACGCCAACGAGTGCACCATGGCGCTGATCCGCCAGAGCCTGAGCTTCGTGCGCGACCTGCTCGGCACCCTGGTCGGCGACCCCGCCGGCCGCCCCGCCAGCGCCTACGACCGCCGCGGCTCGCGGCCGGGGGCGTACGGGGAAGGTCGCTTGATCAATACGCGGGGGTGAGGGAGAGCTCGCTGCGCTCGCTGGTGCGGGGTGCGGGGTGCGAAGTGCGAAGTGCGGAGTGCGGATGGCACCTCCGCGCTCGATGCCGTTTGCTAGGCGTGATATTTCAACAACGGCGTGACGTTGTAATAAGGTCACTCCGCACTCCGCACTCCGCACTCCGCACTCCGCACCTTCACTCCACCCCGCGCCCTCCCGCGCCCCCAACCCGATCTTGGCTTGGGTTGGGGATTCGGCACGCCGCATGCGTTAGTCAGTCATGACCGACATGCTCCTGATCGGATTGTCCGCCCTCCAGGCACACCAGCAGGCCCTCCAGGTCACCAGCCACAACATCGCCAACGCGACCACCCCGGGCTACACCCGGCAGAGCGCGAAGCTGATCGCGAGTTCGCCCGATGCCGGCACTCCGGGCCAGGTCGGGCGCGGCGTCGACGTCCAGGCCATCACCCGAGCGGTCGACAGCCTGCTCGTCGAGCGGCTGCGCCAGGCCCAGAGCACCGACGGCCGCCTCAACACCCTGGGCACCACCCTGCAGTCGGCGCAGGCGGTGTTCAACGAACCGGGCGACAACGGTTTCTCGGCGCAGATCACCAACCTGTTTTCGGCCATCCAGGACCTCTCGAACAATCCCGACTCCACGGCGCTGCGCTCGACCACGGTGGCGCAGATGCAGAGCTTCGCCTCGTCGCTCAACGACGTCGGCGACCAGCTCACGCAGCTCCACGACGATCTGCGCGCGTCACTGGACGGCGATGTCGCGCAGGTCAATCAGCTCACTACCGAGATCGCCGACCTGAATCAGCAGATCCGCACGCAGACGCTGCTCGGCAACAATCCCAACGACCTGCTCGACCGCCGGGACCAGGCGGTGAACGACCTCTCGACCCACCTCGAGCTGCACGTGCGCAGCCAGAGCGACGGCTCGGTGCTGATCGACAGCAATGGCTCTCTTCTGGTCGGTCAGGACACGGCGCAGCGGATCTCCCTCGGCCGACGCAACGACGGCGGCATCGTACTGCTCGCCCCCGATCAGACCCCGGTCAACGCCCAGGGCGGCAGCATCGGCGCCACCATCGACCTCCACGACCATCTGTTGCCCGCCCTGCAGGCTCAGATGGACACCGTGGCCAGCAGCCTGGCGCTGGAACTGAACGCGCGCAACTCCACCGGCACCAGCAGCGGCGCGCGCATCGCCGGCTATTCGGCCGACACCGCGATCGTCACCGCCAACCGGGGTCTCGACCTCGACGACCCGGCGCAGGGCCAGGTCTCGGGCAGCGTGCTCGGCATCCCGGCCGCCTACCTGCCCTCGTACACCGACGCCAACGGCAACTCCGCGGCGCGCAACCTGACCATCAACGTGCTCGACAACGCCACCGGCGTGGCGCAGAAGTTCACGGTGCGCTACGATCCGACCACCGGCAGCGGGTCGCGTTCGCTCAGCGACCTGGTCACAGCGATCAACACCGGGCGCAGCCTCGGCGGCTTCACCGTCTATCCGCCTGGCGCAGGCGGGGTCGGCGGGGTCAGCGCGCGCATCGTCTCGGCCGACGGCGGCGACCGCCTGACGCTCAGCGCCGCCTCGGGTAAGAGCATCGACTTCAGCGGCGCGCTCGACACCCGGCCGGCCTCCAGCGCCTGGACCGGGGCGGATGCCACCGTCACCGGCAGCGATGCGTCGCTGGTCTACGGGCGGGTGGTCTTCAGCGTCTCGGGCAACACCCTGCAGGCATCCACGCGCAGCGCGCTCGATGGCAGCGTGACCGCTTATGGCCCGCAGATCACCATCAACGCGACCGGCCCCACCGTGGCGACGGTGGGCGGCCTGACCGTGACCCTGCCCGGCGGTGCCGCCCAGTACCACGACGGCGAATCCTTCGCGGTCGACCTCACCCAGGCGGGTGCCGTCACCGGCGGCACCTTCACGCAAACCGCCGGCTGGACCCAGGGCGACGCCGCCATGACCATCGGCGGCCGCTACACCGGAGCGCAGACCTTCGACCCCAGCCACCAGTGGTCGATGCGCGTCATCACCCCGGGCACGATCGGCTCGGCGACCAACCCGCCGCTGGTCGAATTCACCTTCTTCTCGGGCTCGGCCTCGGCGCCAGTGCAGGAGACCGTGCAGAAGCTCCTCGACGACAAGACCCCGGCCGGCACGCCGGTGCAGATCGCCGATGGCGTCTTCGCGACCTTTGGCGCGGGCGCGCTCAGCGCCGCGGGCAACCAGCTCGACTTCACCGTTGACGGCCAGCCCGACCAGGCGCGCCTGCTGCCGGCGCTCGGCATCAACACCCTGTTTTCCGGCGCCACCGCCAGCACCCTGCAGGTCTCCGACACGGTCGCCAAGGATCCCAACCGCATCGCCGTCGGCACCACGCGCGCGGCGGGCGACAATTCCAACCTGCTCGGCATGGCGGCGGTCAGCAGCGCGCCGGTGTTCGGCAGCGGCGGGCAGACGGTGGGAGATTTCTACCACGGCGCGGTCGCCGGGCTCGGCGTGCAGGTGCAGCAGAATACCCGTCTGCAGGACACCCAGAACGTGCTCAAGCAAAGCCTCGAGAACCAGCGCCAGCAGAGCAGCGGTGTGAGCATCGACGAGGAGGTCACCTTCCTCATCCAGCAGCAGCAGGCCTATACTGCCGCGGCGCGGGTCATCTCGATGGCGCGCGACAACATCCAGACGCTGCTCGGCATCATCCACTAGCCTGCGGCATCCCAGGAGGACATGACATGGTCGAACGCGTCACCGGGCAGGGGCTGAGCTCCAGCATCCTCGCCGACAACCAGCGCACCCTGGCGCGCCTGGCCACCTACCAGCTGGAGCTGTCCTCGTCCAAGCGCATCAACGTGGTCAGCGACGACCCGGTCGGCGCGCGCCAGGCGATGCGCTACCGCGCCCAAACCCTCGAGACCGGCAAATACCTCGACAACATCGACAAGAGCACCGCCTTCATGAATGCCAGCGACAGCGCCATGGGGCAGATGTCGCAGGTCATGGACAGCATCAAGGCGCTGGCCGTACAGGGCGCCAACGGCAGCCAGGACGCGGCCGGACGCCAGTCCCTGGCGCAGAGCGCTACGTCGCTGCTCGGCCAGCTCGTCGATCTCGGCAACACCGTCCATGACGGCCGCTACATCTTCGCCGGCACCGCCACCGGCACACCGCCCTTCGCCCTGAGCAGCGACGGCAGCGCGGTCACCTACGCCGGCAATCTCGACAGCTTCTCGGTCCAGGTCGGCCCCAGCACCAGCGTGCCGGTCAACCAGAACGGCTTCTCGCTGTTCATGGGCACTACCAACGTCTTCGCCTCGGTGATCCAACTGCGCGACGCGCTCACCGCCAATGACCCCGGCAGGATCACCGGCCTGATCACCGACCTCGACACCGCACATGGCCAGGTCAACAACGTCCAGGGCGCCCTCGGCGGCCAGGAGCAGCGCCTGCAGCTTGCCCAGAACCAGCTCACCACCACCAAGACCAACCTCGGCGACCTGCTCAGCAGGACCGAGGATGTCGACTTCCCGGCGGTGATCTCACAGATGCAGCTCGCCCAGACCGCCCTGCAGGCGGGGCTGCAGGCGGGGGCGAAGGTGATGAAGCCGACGCTGATGGATTACCTGTAGGAAGGTGAGGGAGGGGGG
>JACDGQ010000233.1 GCA_013821615.1 Planctomycetota bacterium | reverse complement strand
CGCCCCGCCCGCCCGCGGGCAAGGCGCCGGTGGCGAAGGAGCCCGCCAAGCCGCCCGCGCCGCCCACCGTGCGCACGCTGCTGATCGAGACCATCGACCTGGTCGGCCCACCCGGGCAGGCGCCGTCGGCCGCGCAGCGCCGGCTGTTCACCGCCGTACCGGGCAAGGACCTGGCGAAGCGCGAGGCGGCGCGGCGCATCGCCACCGATTTCGCGCGGCGCGCGTATCGCCGGCCGGCGACGGCGGCGGAGATCGACGTGCTGCTCAGCGTCTTCGACCTCGCCGACGGCCAGGACGAGGTCTTCTCGGAGGCGGTCAAGCTGATGCTCAAAGGAGCGCTGGTGTCGCCGCAGTTCCTGTTCATCACCGGCGACAGCGGCGGCGACGATCCCGCGGGCGTCGCGCCGCTCGGCGACCACGAGCTGGCCGCGCGCCTGTCGTATTTCCTGTGGTCGACCATGCCCGACGACGAACTCGCCGCGCTCGCCGACGCCGGCACCCTGCATGAGCCGGCGCGGCTCGCCCAGCAGGTGCGCCGGCTGATCGCCGATCCGCGCTCCGTCGCCTTCTTCGACAGCTTCGCCGCACCGTGGCTCGGTCTCGATCGTCTCGACGCGCTGCCGGTCGACGAGCAGCGCTTCCCGCAGCTGACCCCGGCGCTGCGCCGCGCGATGTACGACGAGGCGGCGCAGTTCTTCGGCGCGGTGCTGCGCGAGGACCGCAGCCTGCTCGAGCTGATCGACGCCGACTTCACCTACCTCAATGCACCGTTGGCGAAGCTCTACGGGCTCGAGGGCGAGGTGAAGGGGCCGCAGCTGCGCCGCGTGGCGCTGACCGACGTCAACCGCGGCGGCCTGCTCACCATGCCGGGCGTGTTGGCGGTGACCTCGCTGCCCAACCGCACCAGCCCGGTGAAGCGCGGGCGCTGGGTCCTGGAGCAGATTCTCGGCCAGCCCGCGCCGCAGCCGCCGATGAACGTCGCGGCGCTCGAACAGCAGGACACCCCGGCCAACGCGGGCCTCAACCTGCGTGGGCGCACCGAACTGCACCGCCGCGACCCGGCCTGCGCCGGCTGCCACCGCGTACTCGATCCGCTCGGCTTCGGGCTGGAGAATTTCGATCCGCTCGGCCGCTGGCGCGAGCGCGACGACACCGGCCTGGCCGTAGATGCGACGGGCGAACTGCCCGGCAGCGGCGCCTTCCACAGTCCGCACGAGCTGAAACGCGCCCTGGCCGCGCGCCGCGATCAGATCTGCCGCGCCCTCGCCGGGCGCCTGCTCGCGCACGCGCTGTGCCGCAGCCTGACCGGCTACGACGAGATCGTCGCCGACGACCTCGCGGCCGCGATCGCCGCGGACGGCTGCAAGCTGCAGAGCCTGGTCGTGGCCGTCGCCACCAGCTACCCCTTCCTGAACCGCCGCACCGAACGCTGAGATCCACAGGACCATCCCATGCGCAAACCCTGGCTCATCTCCCGCCGCACCTGCCTGCACGGCGTGGGCGCCGCGCTCGGCCTGCCCCTGCTGGAAGCCATGGGCTGGGCCGAGACGCCCGCCGGTGGCGCGGTCAAGCCGCCGGTGCGCCTCGGTTACATGTACCACCCGTGCGGCGTGTACATGCCGGACTTCTGGCCGAGCGACCCGTCGACCTTCACCGTGACGCTGTCGAAGAACCTGGAGCCGCTGCGCGGCGTGGCGGGCGAGTGCCTGCTGCTGGACGGCCTGGGCGGGCCGGAGAACGGCAAGCCCTACGCGCCGCACACCCGCGAGCTGGCCGCGTGGCTGACGGCGTGGCTGCCCAACCACGACCGCCTCGCCGACATGGACATCGCGCCCTCGGCCGACCAGGTCGCGGCAGCGCGCATCGGCCAGTATACGGTGGTGCCGTCGCTGGAGCTGGGCTGGCGCGACAACGCCGCCAGCGGCCTGGGCGAGCAGGGCACCAACAACCGCTACTACACCACCGGCAACTATCGCACCGCCACCCAGCCGCTGCCGGTCGAGACCAATCCGGCGAATGTCTTCAAGCGCCTGTTCTCGTCGCGCCAGTCGACTCCGCGGCGGCGCGGCGGCCCGGCTGTCGATGCGGCGGCCTTCGCGGCGAATGGCGGCGCGCCGGGCGAGGAGTCGCTCGACCGCAGCATGCTCGACCTGATTCTGGGCGGCGCCAAGGACCTGCGTGGGCGCGTCGGCAGCGCCGACCAGCGCCGTCTGGACGACTACCTCGACACCATGCGCTCGCTCGAGCAGCGCGTCACCGCCATCGAACGCCAGCAGGCCGAGGCCGCGGCGCACGCCAGGGCCGGCGGCAAGGCGCCGGCGACGGGCGCGTCCTCGCCACCGATCGCGGTGAAGATCCCGGGCGGCGCACTGAAGTGGAGCGACCACGTGCGTCTGATGGGCGATTTGATGATCCTGGCCTTCCAGACCGACCTGACGCGGGTCTGCACGCTGATCGGCGCGCACGTGCATTCCGACACCTATCCCGAGATCGGCATCACCGACAGCCACCACGAGCTCAGCCACCTCGACAACAACCCGGAGAAGATCGCCAAGGTGACGCGCATCGACCACCTGGCGGTCGAGCAGTTCGCCTACATCGTCGGGCGCATGCACACCCTCAAGGAGGGCGCCGGCACGCTGCTCGACAACTGCATCATGATGTGGGGTTCGGGCATGGACCACGGCGGCCACGAGTTCCGCCGCCTGCCCACCATCCTCGCCGGGCGCGGCGGCGGCACCATTCGCACCGGCCGCCACGTCAAGCTGAAGAGCGGCACCATCGGCGATCTGCACACCGCGACCCTGGCACGCGCCGGGGTGACCCTGCCCAAGCCGTTCGGGTGCGGGACGCGGCTGTTGCCGGAATTGTCGTGAGCGGTGGTGAGTCGCGAGTTTCGAGCGACGAGTTCACAGCTCGCGACCCGTAACTCGTAACTCGCCGCTCTACTTCTTATGCAGCGTCGGCGTCAGCCGCTGCCCGTCCTGGTCGAGCCTGGCGCGCAGTGCCGCGTAGGGCAGCGCCTGCACTGCGATCTTGCCATCGAGCGCGAGCACCGCGGCGGTGCCGGCGGATTGTCCCAGGACCATGAACACCGGCTCCATGCGGATCGAGCCGTAGGCGATGTGCGTGGCCGACAGGCACACCGGCACCAGCAGGTTCGCGCACGTGCCGGCCTTGGGCACGATCGCGCGGTAGGCGATCGGGTACGAGCCCGGCACGCCGACCTGGACGTCGCCCTCGTTGCGCGCCACTGGCTTGGCGCCGCTGCGGTCGACGAAGCGCTGGGTGTTGTGCGAGTCCATGTTGTACTCGCCCAGGCCGACGGCGTCTTCGGCGACGGTCTTGCCGCGGCAGTTGTGTTCGGTCATGACGTAGTCGGCGACCATGCGCCGCGCTTCGCGCACGTACAGCGCGTGCGGCCAGCCGCCGGTGGCGGGGAAGCTGCGCTTATCGAGGCCGTAGGCCGCGACCTTGGCGCGGATGCCCTCGGGCACGCGCGGGTCGTTGGCCAGGAACCACATCAGGCCCTGCTGGTAGGTGACGTGCTCCTGGTAGATCGTCTCGCGCGTGGCGTAGTCGGCCTCGGGCCAGGCGTAGTTCATGCCGATGTCGTCGGTCGAGAAGCCGCCGTTGTTGTTGGAGTCGCCGACGTGCAACTGCATGAAGTCGTGCAGCTCCGGCCCGCCCTCGGCGCCGGCCTGCAGGTAGCGCAGCAGCAGCTCGTAGCGCCCCGCGTCGTAGGCGGGCGGCTTGGGGAAGGGGAAGGCGTCCGGCATCTTCGCCAGGAACATGCGGAAATTATAGGCCTGGATGCGCTGGTCGCCCGCGCCGTGCGCACCGGGCGCGTCGGCGGCGGGGTTGGTGATGCCCGGCAGCAGGCCCGAGGTGGGATCGCCCGGCTTCACGAACGGATCGACGGCGCGCGTGAAATTATGAGAGCCCGGCTTCTGCACCCCGTCGAGGGTCTCGCCGTACTGGGCGTTGGCCTCGCGGCCGACCGTGAAGGCGACGCCGGCGCGCGCCAGCAGGTCACCCTCGTAGGTGGCGTCGACGAACATGCGTGCCTGCACGCGGTCGCCGTCCTCGCAGTCGATGGCGGTGAGCGCGGCGCCGTCCTTGCTGACGCCGCTCAGGCGGTGCTCGGTGAGCAGCTGCACCTTGGCTTCCGCGAGCATGGCGCGGAAGCGCGCCTCGGCCTCCGCCGGCAGGAAGCCGCGGCGTTTGCCCAGGCCCTTGTAGAATTCCAGCGCCAGCCCGCCGATGGCGTTGCCGCCGTCGGTCGCCGACAGTCCGGACGAGGTCAGCCCGCCGACATGGCGGCTGAACTCCACCAGCGCCGCCGTCTTGCCCATGCGCGTCGCCTGGATGGCCGCGGTGACGCCGGCCGGGGTGGCGCCGTAGACGCACACGTCGACGGTGATCACCGCGGGTTTCGCCGCCTTGGGCAGCGGGTACCAGTAGTGCAATTCGGCGTAGGGGTCGGTGGGCGTATCGGCCGCCCCGGCGTGCCCGGGCAGCAGCAGCAGGGCCGCGGCGCAGGTGGCGGAGAGGATGCGCAGGGCGGAGCGAAAAGAGGTCATGGGGTCTCGCGCGGTGACGGCAGGGTCTTGTCAGTTGTACCCGATGGGCCGCCGCGCGCATGGGCGGATCCGCTGAAGACGTGGTTGGATCGGCTATAGGAGACGCGCAGACCTGGAAATGCATCGGCGAGGACGCCAACGACGGGAAGATTGGTGTTCCTCGTCGTCCGAGGTGGAGATTTTCCATCCATCGCGGGGAAAGCGCAATCTGATCGAACAAGAGGAACGGAGAAACGGAGGAAGACAGGGTGCCAGTGGAAAAAGCGAAATCGGAAAAAACGGCATCGCCATCTCTTGGTTGTCCTCCGTTCCTCCGTTCCTCTTGTTCGATCCTGTCCTTCCTGTTGTGATCGACGAGACCCGAGTAGGCCACGGATCCTCCACGAATGACGAGGAACCAAGATTGGTTGGCAAGCGTGGCAGCGGCTGGTGCCGCACAGCTGGTGGCACGACCCGATGGTCGAGCGCCAGCTCGACCATCATGGCCATGAACCGCCGTGCAGGCGCTTCGCCGTCCACGAGAAATCTCCCCTCACACCTCGGCCGCCGGCCCCTGCGGCGGCTGCCGCTCCGTGCGATACCGCGCAGGTGTCAAACCGAAGCGCGCGCGGAAGCGCCGGTGGAACGCCGACAGATCGCCGAAACCGCAGTGGCCGGCGACCGTGGCGATGGGCAGGTCGCTGCTGCCCAGCATGGCTGCGGCCTGCTCCAGGCGGTGGCCGGCGAGCAGGTCGAGGAACGACATGCCGAACTCCTCGCGCACCACGTGGCCCGCGCGGTCGACACTCAGACGCAACTCGGCGGCGAGTTGACCCAGGGTGAGTCCGTGCTGCGCGCGCTGGCGGACGAGATGGAGGATGCGCCCGCGCCGGTCGCGCGCGGTGATGGTGCGATCGCCGTCGACTTCTTCCAACCAGGCTGCGAGGCGGCTGGCGAGCTGGCGCAGGCTTTCGAGCACGGTCAACGCCTGCTCGGGTGTCCAGCCGGGCAGGCGCGGCGCCGCGATGCCGGGCGTGCGCGGTGCGGTGCGTCCGAGCACGCCACCCAGGTCACCCTCGCCGCGCGGCCCCGCGTTGAGCACGCCGACCAC
>JACDGQ010000232.1 GCA_013821615.1 Planctomycetota bacterium | reverse complement strand
GGCGGGGCGTCCGCGGCCAAGGGCGACCCCGCCGCGACCGCCATCACCATCGCCTACGGCACTGAGAAAAAGCCCTGGCTGGAGTGGGCGGTCGGCGAGTTCGCCAAGACCGACGCCGGGCGCGGCGTGGCCGTCACCCTGCTGCCGCTCGGCTCGCAGGAAGGCGGCCAGGCGATCCTGCGCAACGAGCGCCCGATCCACGCGTGGGCGCCGGCCAGCTCGGCCGCGCTCGGCACCTTCGCCGCCGACTGGCAGATCAAATACGGCGGCAACCCTATCGGCAAGACGGAGAACATGGCGCTGACGCCGATGGTCTACGTGTGGTGGAACGAGCGTTACCAGGCCTTCGTGCAGAAGTACCAGAAGGTCGACCTCCAGACCATCAGCCAGGGTCTGCAGGAGAAGAGCGGCTGGTCGGCCATCGCCGGCAAGCCCGAGTGGGGCCTGTTCAAGTTCGGCCACACCCACCCCGGCCAGTCCAACAGCGGCCTGATGGCGCTGATCATCATGGCCTGCGAGTTCCACGGCAAGACCACGGGTCTGAGCATGGCCGACATCCTCGACGCGAAGTTCCAGGCCTGGTTCGCGGCCACCGAGGCGGGCGTGAGCGGCCTGCCCAGCAGCACCGGCACGATGATGAAGGAGATGGTCCTGAAGGGGCCGTCCGCCTACGACGCGGTGCTGGTCTACGAGGCGGTGGCCATCGACTTCCTCAAGGCCGCCGCCGGCCGCTGGGGCGAGCTCAAGATCGTCTACCCGCAGCAGAACCTGTGGAACGACAACCCGTACTACGTGCTGAACGCGCCGTGGGTGAGCGCCGCGCAGCGCCAGGCGGCCGAGGCCTTCCTCGCCTTCCTGATGGCCGAGCCGGCCCAGCGCGAGGCCCTGGCGCACGGCTTCCGCCCCGGCAATCCCAACGTGCCGGTGCTGTTCCCGGAAAGCCCCTTCCTGCTTTTCCAGCGCAACGGCCTGCGCAACGACATCTCGGCGGTCCTGGAGATGCCCAAGCCGGAGGTGGTGCAGAACCTGCTGCAGTCCTGGCAGCGCAGCCAGGCGGGGCGCTGAACGCGGGATCCCCTGGAACCGCGACCATTCCCTGCGAGCATCGCAGCGCATGTGGCGGTACCTGAAGGCGGCATTCTGGGAGGGCGTGACGGTGCCGGGGCTCGGGCTGCTGCCGGTGAACCTGTTCGCGCTGCTCGGGGTCGCGGTCGTCGGCCTGGTCAATCCGGGCATCTGGCTGATCGGCCTGGGTCTGGAGACCGCCTTCCTGTTCACGGTGGCGACCAACGGCCGCTACCGCAACGTGGTCGACGCGCGTGATCGCCAGACCGAGCGCCAGGGGCAGGACGCCGAAACCAAAAGGCAGAGCATCATCAGCGAACTGCCGGAAGAGGCGCGCCGCCGGCTCGCGGCGCTCGAGGGCACGTGCGCGCAGACCGTCCTCATCCAGCGCAACTCGCAGGCCGGCGCGGTGGTGCTCGACGACAGCCGCGACGCCCTGCAACGCGTCGCGTGGCTCTACCTCAAGCTGCTGCTCGCCCGCCAGCGCCTGCTCGAGCAGGCGCGCCTCGACGCCGGCACCTACCTGGACGCCCGGCTCGCGGGCCTTGAGAGAGAGCTCGCTGAACCGGCGCTCGGGAGCGCGCTGCGCGCTTCGAAGAGCGCCACCCACGAGCTGCTGCTCAAGCGCCAGCAGAACCAGGCGCGCCGCGGCCAGGCGCTGGCTGAGATCGACAGCGACCTCGCGCGCATCGAGGCCCAGGTCGACCTGGCGCGCGAGAACGCGACCATCCAGGAGCAGCCGACCGCGGTCAGCACCAACCTCGACCTGGTCAGCCACCTGCTCGACGGCAGCCTCTACGGCGCGTCGGAGGACGCGGTCCTCGATCTCGACCAGACCTTCCAGGTGCCGTCCGCGAAGCCCTCGCAGCGCGCGCCGGCGCCGCAGCGGGACGTGGCGAACTGAGGAGGGTTTTTTCCTGCCTCTGGGACCTTTCTCGGACTGACGGTCATAGCCGCAGAGACGCAGAGTTCGCGAGACGGCCGCGGAGGATAGCCCTGCGCATGCTGGCGCATCCTTGAGTGATGCGGCGTACTGCTGGGTCCATGCGCCCGGTCAGCCATCCCTCTGCGGCCCTCTGCGCCACGGCGGCGAAAACCCTCAGGTGCGCTCAATCTCAGGGCTTGAACATCGCGTCCTGGGGGTTGGCCGCCGACAGCAGGTAGGCGACCAGGTCGAAGACCTCGTCCTGGTTCAGACGGTCGAGCAGGCCGGGGGGCATGATCGAGATCTTCATCATCCGGGTGTTGGTGACGTCGGCCTTGTGGATCGCGGTCAGCTGGGTCGGGTCGAAGGGGTTGGTGCCGACGAACAGGTCCTTGCCGTCGTCGCCCATCAGCCGGCCGACGGTGTTGCCCTCCTTGGTGCGGACCTCGTAGTTCGCGTACTGGTCGGAGATGACCTTCGACGGTTCGACGATCGATTCGAGCAGATCGTGCAGGCTGAACTTCGCGCCGGCACTCGACAGGTCGGGCCCGACCGAGCCACCTTCGTTGGCGAAGCGGTGGCAGACGGTGCAGCCGAGGGCGCCGAACATGTTGCGGCCGTTCTCGAAGTTGCGGCCCTTGAGGTTACCCTTGCCCAGCGCGGTCAGCTGGTCGGTGGTCCAGGTCTTGCCGGGTCCCTTGGGCTGGGCGAAGGTGGCCGGGGCCGGCCGGGCGGCGAGTCCGACGCGCAGCTTGTCGGTGGCGAGCGCGGCACGCTCGCCCTCGGGGACGTTCTCCCACGCCATCTTGCGGATCGCGTTGATGAAGCCCTTGTAGCTGTTGCCGCCCTTGCTTTCGCTGTCCGCGGCCTCGAACCAGGTGAAGTAGCGCAGGCGCAGGTCGGGGGTCCAGCCGGCTTTGGCCACGCTCAGCGCGTAGGCGTACCAGATGCGCTGCTGCTGCGGCTTGGCCGCGAGCATCGCCGCGATCGGGCCGCCGTAGCCGCCGTTGCGCGCGATCAGCGCGTCGAGGTCGTGGTTGACGGGGATCAGTTCGCTCTTGCCCATCTGCTCGACGATCTTGGCCGGCGCGGTCGGCGACTGGAGCGTGCTCAGCAGCGACGCGCAGTCGCGGTTGAGGCGCAGGTCGAGGCTCGGGAAGAGCGGGTCGATCTTGGCGACGAGCTGGGCGGCGAGCGCCGCTTCCGGCTGGCCCATGCGCGTGATCAGCAGTTCGCAGGCGCGTAGGGCTTCCAGCTGGGCGTCGGTGCCGAGCTTGGCGAGATCGAGGCCGAGCCAGGCGGCGAGCGCCTTGGGCTGGATGGTCTTGTCGCCGCAGCGCGCGAGGGCGACCAGGGCGGTGATGCGTGCTGCGGGATCAGCCTCGGCGAGGGCCTTGTCCTGCCACTCGGCGACCGGCTGGTGCTCGACGGCGATGCGCGCGGCGAAGCGGATGGCGCGGTCGGCATTGCCGAGCTGCGGCCAGACGGCGGCGATCGCCGCGGGGTCGACGTGGCCGTGGAAGGCCTCGAGCTTGTGGCGCTGCAGTGCCAGATCGGTGGGCGGCAGGGCCGCCACCGGGGCGGTCGACTCGCTGCCGGTGTAGACCACGCGGTAGAGGGCCGACTGCGAGCCGCGGCCGCCGGTGGTGAAGTACATCGCGCCGTCCTTGCCGACCACCATGTCGGTCAGCGGCAGGGCGCGGCCCGACACGAACTCCTCCTTGGTGGCCTTGAACGAGGCGCCCTGCGGCTCGAGGATGATGGCGTACATGGTGCCGAAGGTGAAGTCGGAGCCGAACAGCGCGCGCTGGTACTTGGCCGGGAATTTCGCGCCGCTGCCGAACACCACGCCGGTGGGGCTGCCCGGGCCGACCTCGGCCACCGGCGGCAGGCTGTCCGGGTACCAGGTCGCCCACTTGCCCGAACCGCTGCGCCAGCCGAATTCGCTGCCGCTGGGGCTGTGGCAGAAGCGCGTCGGCCGGTACCAGGGCGAGCCCATGTCCCACTCCATGTCGGCGTCGTAGACGAACATCTCGCCGTTGCCGTCGAAGGCGAAGTCGTATTCGTTGCGGTAGCCGCTGCTGACCAGCTCCCAGGCCTTGCCATCGGGATCGGTGCGGGCGATGAAGCCGCCCGGCGCCATGATGCCACGGGCATGGCCGTTCGGGTCCCAGTGGCGGGGCAGGAAGACGTCTTCGGCCCAGTTCTTCGGCACCAGGTACGAATCGAAGTGGTCGGGGATCTTGGTATGGTTGCCGCAGCACACGTAGATCGACTTCTTGTCCGGCGACAGCACCACCGCGTGCGGGCCGTGCTCGCCTTCGCCTTCGAAGTTGCGCAGCTTGGTGATCTTGTCGAACTTGTCGTCGCCGTCGGTGTCCTGCAGGCGATAGAGGCCGCTGCTCTTGTCGCCGACCTTGCCGTTGATCATCACGTAGAGGCTGTTGAACGCGTAGAGCAGGCCGTGCGCCGAGCTGATCGGCAGGTCGATCTTCTCGACGGTGGTGGTCTCCGGCTCGGCGCCCAGGGCCGACGGAGTGATGCGGTAGATGCCGGCGCCGCCCTGGTCGGCGGCGATCAGACGGCCCTTGTCGTCACAGGTCAGGCTGACCCACGAGCCCTGCTCGCCCTTGGGCACCGTGTAGACCAGCTCGGCCTTGAAGCCCGGCAGCATGGCGAGGGATTCCGGCGCGGTCACGCCGCCGCCCTTCTTCCCGCCACCGAAGACGTCGCCCCAGGGATCCTTGCCCAGTGCGCCGACGTCGAAGCTCGGCTTCCACGCCGCGTCATCGAACCCGGGCTTCTGCCAGCCTTCCGGCTTGCCCTCGAGCTGGCGCCAGCTGGTGTCGCTGACGACGTCCTGGGGGTGGCCGGCGCCGTCCTTGTAGCGCAGGCGCGCCACCAGTGCCGCTGCTCCATCGTCGTTGCGGCCGAGAATCGCGATGACGTTGGCGCCGGGCTTGAGGTGCTTGGTGACGTCGGCGCTCGCCGGGGACTGCCACTCGTCACTCTGCGCGACCTGCTCGCCGTTGACCCACACCGTGACGTGATTGTCGCCGCTCACCTGCAGCTTCGCCGCGCTCGGCTGGCCTTCGACGGTGAAGGTCTTGCGGAACATCACCTGCTGGTTCGCCGTCGCGTCGGCCGCGCTCCAGATCCAGTGCGGCGTGGTGTCGGCCGCGTTGACGGTTGCGACCACTCCAAGCAGGACGAGGGCGAGGGCGAAGGGGCGGATGGACATGGCGGGCTTCTCGTGGGGATGCCGGGAGGGGGAGGCGGAGGCGATTGCGCCGGCTACGGCGGGTCGGCCGGACGGCAGCATGATCCTAGGGTTGTATACGGTGCCGATGAATCGGCGTTTTTCGGATAAAAACAAGTTATTGCACGGGTTTGCAGTGGGAGTTGGACTTTCGGGCGGTGACGGATCCCGGCATTTCCTTTGGGCTTAACCAGACGGTGAAGAGCGAGGTGGTGACCTCAGCACCTCAATGCCCACGCAACGCCACCGGCACGAACTCCGGATCGCTCGCCTCCGCGATCGCCAAGCCGATCTGGAATTCCATGATCGCCGCCGGGATCGGGCTGCGGTAGCCGTCGAGGCAGGCGCGCAGGGCCGCGGCGGCGCCGAGGTTCGCGGTGCGTGCCAGGCGGTAGGCCTTGACTGCGATGGCCTCGGCGGCGCCGGGGG
>JACDGQ010000231.1 GCA_013821615.1 Planctomycetota bacterium | reverse complement strand
CGCCACGCCTGGCGGACGCAAGTCCCTGCCCTTCACGCCCGGCGACGAGATGCTGGCGTTCCTCGAGGGCGCCAACGCCCCCTGCGCTGATCGCGGCTGCGGCGTCGGCTCCTGCCACACCTGCAAGCTCAAGGTCCTCAAGGGCCGCGAGAACGTCACCATGATCACCGATTACGACGACAGCGGTCTCGAAAAGAACGAGATCCTGCCGTGCTGCTCGTCGGTGAAGGGGCCGGTCGAGGTCGAGAAGGGCTGAGGGCGCCGCTGGCGCGAACCTACCGTCTCGGGTCCAGCGCCCCCAACCGCACCAACAGCGGATCCATCACCCCCGCCTCACGAAAGCCCTTGGCGCGCAGCTCGCACGCCGGGCAGGTGCCGCAGGGCGGGACCTGCCCATTGTAGCAGGTGTGGGTCCAGGCCAGCAGCTCGAGCTGGCCGAGGTCGCGGATCAGGTGCACGGTCTGCGCCTTGGTCAAATGCATCAGCGGCGTGTGGATGGTGACCGGGAACTCCATGCCGGCACGCAGCGACGCCTGCAGCGCGGTCATGGTGGACGCGCGGCAATCGGGGTAGCCGCTGTAGTCGGTCTGGCAGACGCCGGTGACGATCTCGCTGATGCCGCGCTGGTAGGCGTAGGCGGCGGCCAGGGTCAGGAAGATCAGATTGCGGCCGGGGACGAAGGTGTTGGGCAGCTGGGTCGCGGCGCGCACTCCACCCTCTACCGCCTCGTCGCCGGTCAGCGAATTGCCGCCCAGGGCGCGGAAGCTGTCGCAGGGGATGACCCGTTGGGGTACCCCGGCGCGGACCGCGATTGCGGCGGCGGCGGCGAGCTCGATGCGGTGGCGCTGGCCGTAATCGATGGTGATGGTCTCGACGCGCGCGTAACGCGCCTGCGCCCAGGCCAGGCAGGTGGTGCTGTCCTGGCCGCCCGAGAAGAGCACGACCGCGGCGGTGGGATCCGGCTGCATGGCCGCACCATGGCGGCGGGTCGCCGGCAGGCAAGGCGGCCGGACGCAGCGGAAAGCAGGGGGCAGCCAGAGGGAAGAAGGGCAGAAGGGGAGAAGAAAGAGATCTCAAACCATTGCGAGATCGATCCTTGCGATATCAGAGCGAGAGCGAGCTGACGCGCAGGCGGCCGCTGTCGGTACGCACCACGGACTGGTAGGAGCCGCTCTGCTCGCGCAGCCGCTGGTTGACGCGTTGGGCCAGGGCGGTGGCTTCGCGCAGGAATTCATCCATCTCGGTGGCCTGGTCGCCGGACGCGTTCTGCAAGCTCGAGGAATGGCTCATGGTCTTGGTCTCCTGACGCGGGGAAGCTGAGTAACGGCAATCTTACCACCCGCTTGATGACGGACTGGTGCCTTGTGCAACCAACGCGGGCGCCGGTGTGTCACTCCAGGGGTGCCGATGCCCGCCTGGGGCTGGGGTTGTGCCCTCACGGCCCATGGGGATGGTCCGGCCATGCCCGCCCTGGACCCGGCCCCCTTCCGCCTCGCGGCCCCCTATTCGCCGATGGGCGACCAGCCCACCGCGATCGCCGACCTGACCGCAGCGATGCGCGCCGGCAAGCGCGCCGCGACCCTGCTCGGCGTGACCGGCAGCGGCAAGACCTTCACCGTCGCCAATGTCATCCAGCAGCTCGCCCGACCGACCCTGGTGCTGTCCCATAACAAGACCCTGGCCGCCCAGCTCTACAGCGAGTTCAAGGGCTTCTTCCCGGACAACGCGGTCGAGTACTTCGTCAGCTACTACGACTACTACCAGCCTGAGGCCTACGTGCCGGGCAAGGACCTCTACATCGAGAAGGAGTCGTCGATCAACGAGGAGATCGACAAACTGCGCCTGTCCGCGACGCGCAGCCTGCTGTCGCGCCGCGACGTCATCATCGTCGCGTCCGTGTCGTCGATCTACGGGCTCGGTTCGCCGAACTCGTACCAGGACCTGACCGTGGCGGTGGCGGTTGGCCAGCAGATCAACCGTGACGACCTGCTCCGCGAGCTGCTCAAGATCCAATACAGCCGCGGCGATCTCAACTTCCAGCGCGGCAAGTACCGCGTGCGCGGCGATGTCGTCGAGCTGTGGCCGGCCTACGATGATGCGGCCATCCGCATCGCCTTCTTCGGCGACGAGATCGAGGAGATCGCCACCATCCACACCCTGACCGGCGAGCTGATGGGCCGCCATGAGAAGCTCAACATCTACCCGGCGAAGCACTTCGTGGTCGAGGAGCAGACCATCGCCAAAGCCACCGCCGACATCGAGGCCGAGCTCGCCGAACGCCACGGCGAGCTGATGCGCCAGGGCGCGCTGGTCGAGGCGCAGCGCCTGCAGTCGCGCACGCGCTACGACCTCGAGATGCTGCGCGAGGTCGGCACCTGCCCGGGCATCGAGAACTACTCACGCCACCTCACCGGGCGCAGGGCCGGCGAGCGGCCGTACTGCCTGTATGACTTCTTCCCGCCCGACTTCCTGTGCGTGGTCGACGAAAGCCACGTCACCATCCCGCAGATCGGCGGCATGTACGGCGGCGACCGCACGCGCAAGGAGACCCTGGTCGAGCACGGCTTCCGCCTGCCCAGCGCGCTCGACAACCGCCCGCTGCGCTTCCCCGAGTGGGAGGCGCTGGTGAAGCAGCTGATCTTCGTCAGCGCCACGCCCGGCCCCTACGAGGCGAAGATCGAGGAGGCGCGCACCGAGCAGCTGATCCGCCCGACCGGCATCATCGACCCGCCGATCAGCGTGCGCCCGACCAGCGGCCAGGTCGAGGACCTCATCGCCGAGGTCAGGACGCGCTGCGCGCGCGGCGAGCGCACCCTGGTCACCACCTTGACCAAGCGCCTGGCCGAGGACCTGAGCGAATACCTGGCCGAGGCCGGGGTGCGCGCCACCTACCTGCACAGCGACCTCGACGCTTTCGAGCGCGTCGAGATCCTCAACGCGCTGCGCGCCGGCGAGACCGAGTGCCTGGTCGGCGTCAACCTGCTGCGCGAGGGCCTCGACCTGCCCGAGGTCTCGCTGGTGGTGATCTTCGACGCCGACAAGGAGGGCTTCCTGCGCAGCGCAGGCAGCCTCATCCAGACCATCGGCCGCGCCGCGCGCCACATCGCCGGCGAGGTCATCCTCTATGCCGACAGCGAATCCGCGGCGATGCGCGCGGCGATCGCCGAGACCGGTCGCCGCCGCGCCCACCAGGTCGCCTACAACGCCGAGCACGGCGTGGTCATCACCACCGCGGTGAAGCAGGACACCCGCCACGCCTTCGCCAGCCAGCTCGCCGCGCGCAAGGTCGCGGATGGCGGCGGGGGCTACAGCCAGAGCGGCGCCGTGCTCACCGCCGCCGACGTCCCCGATCTCACCACGCGCATGATCGCCGCCGCCGAGGAGCTGCGCTTCGAGGAGGCCGCGCGCCTGCGCGACCAGATCAAGCGCATCGAGGCGGGCGGCAGCGTGGCGGCCGATGGGGATGGCGGGGCGCGCAAGCCGCGGGGACGGCCACGACGGAAGAAACGGTGAGATGGGATGCGGGCCTCGAAGCAGGCATCTTCGTCACTTCGCATCCAGCATGCGTAGCGCGTCTCGCTGCAGGAGCCGGAGTCAGCCCGACTTCCTGAAGTCGATGAAGCCGCGCTCCACATCGATCCGGTCCAGCTGCACGCGCACCTTGTCGCCCACGTCCACACCGGCGAGGCCGCTTGCCAGCCGGCCTTCGACGGGCGGCTGCAGGATACGCACCCACGTGCCCTTGGGCGATGCGCCGGTGACGATGGCATCGAATGACTGGCCGATCCGGGATTGCAGCAGCATGGCGGCGGCGGATTTCGCCACCTGACGCTCGACCTTGTTCGCGACCCCCTCCCGCTCGGTGCAGTGCTGGGCGAGCACCGTCAACTCATCGGTAGCATACGGCGGGGCGCTGCCGGTCACGGCGGCCTTCAGCAGGCGTTGCGTGATCAGATCCGGATAGCGGCGGTTGGGGGCGGTGGAATGCCCGTAGTCCTTGACCGCGAGGCCGAAGTGCCCCGTGGCGATCTCTCCGGGAATCTGGACGACGTATTCGCCGGAACCCAGCAGCTTGATGACGCTCAGCGAGAGATCGGGGAAGCGCAGCGGATCTGCGGCGCGGGCGGAAAGCAGGAACCGCTCCAACGCCTGCGCGTCCGGCTCGGTGGGCAGCGTCGTCCCACGTGCGGCGGCCAGTTCGACGATGCGGTTCCAGTTTTTGGGCACGCGCACGACGCGGCGCACGGACGGGAAGCCCTTTGCCGCGAGGAAACGCGCCGTCACGCCATTGGCGGCGATCATGAAATCCGCGATCAGATCCTTGGCGCGGTTCGGCTGGTCGGCTTCCAGGCCCTGCAGCCCATCGCCGGCGAAGACCGCCCGCGCCTGGATGGTCTCAAGGTCGAGCGCCCCGTGCGCGTGGCGGATGCTTTTCAGGCGTTGCGCAACGCCATCCTGAAGCCGGAGATTCGCATCGAGCCCGGCGACGCCGCTGATGCCAGGCGGCAGCGGGCCCTTGCCTTCGAGCCAGGCAGCGACTCCGTTGTAAGCCAGCTTGGCCCGGCTGCACACGAGCGCCTGATAGATGTCTGAACCCTGCATCGCGCCGTCCGCAGCGAAGCTCATCTCGATAACCACCGCCAGCCGGTCGGCCGCCAGGTTGAGCGAGGTGAGATCGGTGGACAGTCTCCCCGGCAGCATCGGGAAGATCCCGCCAGCAGTGTAGATCGAGGTGGTGTTGGCCCGCGCATGGTCGTCCAGGGGCGACTGCTTCGGGACGAGCGCATCGACATCGGCGATGGCGACCAGGATCTTCACGGCGCCAGCCGGCAGCGCTTCGGCCACGGTCAGCTGATCCAGATCGCGCGAGTCGTCATTGTCGATGGAGCACCAGAGGAGCTTCCGCAGATCCCGCGTGAATGCGTCATTCCTGGTCGCGGCGCCGTGGATCCCGTCGAGTTGGGCGAGCGCCTGGCTCGGGAAATCCGGGGCGAGTCCTCTTTCCAGCATGACGCGACGCGCGATCCTGCGCAGGATGGGGAGGCTGTGGGTGGTGTCGGTGGTGGTCATGGTGTCAGCTCGTCGATGGTGGCGGCTGCTCCGCCAAGGATTTGAAGTACCACGCGCGGAGTCTGCACCGCGCGATCGGGCGAATGCAGCACCGCTGCCGGATGGAGCGTCCGTGCCAACGCAGGGTGCCAGGCCATGCCAGAGAGAGCCACGGTCTCCGCCGCTTGCGCCGCAGTCTGAGTGATGCCATGCATGTCAGCGTCCAGGTTTGCACATCGGACTGGGGCGTGTCAACGGCAAGCGCGAGCGCGGCGATCCTGCTGGCGCCGGAGACTGTTCACCTGAATTCACCCGTATCCTTCCCGCTCGGATTCCGACCAGCGAGCACCTCCGATCCCGCTGCTCAGCGTCCCGGCAGCCCCTCGATCCAGGCCTGGATCTCCGCTGCGTGGCGATCCCCAGGCGTCAGCTCCAGCACGGCGCGGATCTGGGCCAGCGCCTCGTCGCGGCGCTGCTGTTTACCGAGGATGATGGCCATGCCGAGACGCGCCTCGCGCGCCAGCGCCGCGTCGCCGAGGACGCGCGCGTAGAGGTCGAGCGCAGTGGCGTCATCGCCCTCATCCTGGGCGAGCCGCGCGGCCCACGCCAGGCTGCCGCCATCCGCCTGCCCGGCGG
>JACDGQ010000230.1 GCA_013821615.1 Planctomycetota bacterium | reverse complement strand
CCGCCTGCGCGGCTCCTCCGGCACGCTGGGGATGGTGCAGGTGAAGACGCTCTGCCAGGACCTGGAGCAGCGCGCGCAGGCGCGCCGGCTCGACGGCAGCCACGAGCTCGTCGCAGGCATCGCCAGCGCCCTGGCGACCGGCCTCGCCGAGCTGGCGGCGCATCCGGCGATGACCGCGGACTGAGGAACGGGCGGCAGGCCCCGATTGGACAGGTGGCGCTGCGCGTGGCATACTTGCAGGTTGGCGACCGACCACATCAGTACTGGAAAGCACCCCCATGCGTACGCTCATCGTCGATGACGACCCGGTCTGCCGGGCCGTGCTCCAGCATGCGCTCATGGCCTATGGGCCCATCTCCTTCGCCGACAACGGGGTGGAGGCGATCGCCGCGGTCGCGGCCCAGCTCGCCAAGGGCGAGCCCTTCGACCTGGTGACGCTGGACATCATGATGCCGGATATGGACGGGCATCAGACCCTCAAGGCGATCCGCCGTCTCGAGGTGCTGTTCAAGGTCGGCCACGACGTGAAGGTCGCGGTGACCAGCGCCATGGGGGACAAGGATTCGATATTCGCCTCGTTCCGCGAGCAGGCCGACCTCTATTTCGTGAAGCCCATCCGCCTCGACCAGCTCATGGACGAGCTGCGCACGCACCAGCTGATCGCCGTACGGGCCTAAGAGGCGGTCCCCGAGGGCACGCCAGGGCAACCTTCCACACCCAGGGCCGCCCGCTCTTTGGGGACTCGTTCGGGCGAGGGTATAGTGATCCACCCCCCTGGAGCCCGTCATGCGCCTCTCTCCCCTGCTCGCATCCATCACCCTGACCATCGCGACGGCGGTCATCGGCTGCAGCAGCCCGTTCTCGTCGTCGACCGCCTCTCACGCGGTGGCCGCCGTCACCACCCACAACTACACCGGCACGGCGAGCGTCGGCGACTTCATCACCATGACGTTCGATACCAGCGCGCACACCTTCAGCTACGTCAACCACACCAACGGCCTGAGCGGCGCGGGCACCTTCACCGTGAATGTCGATGGCAGCTACGCCATGACCGATAGCTCCAGCTGCTTCACCGACGCCTACGAGGTCCCCGGCTTCGCGCTGGTGCTGCGCGGCACCAGGACCGGCCCGACGCAGGACACGGTGTCCCTGGTCACGGCCCTGCAGTCCCAGGTCAACACCGTCGCCGGAGTGTCCAACCAGAACTTCAATTACATGCAGTTCCGCACCAACTCGGGCGGTGTCGAAGTCGGCTTCGTCGGCATGGGCCCCGCGGCCCAGGTCACGCACGCGAGCTACTGGCCCTATGGCGCGACCCAGCTCGTCCCGGACGCCTTCCACCCGGCCGACACCTTCCCCGGCTCGCCGGTCGAGGACACCGCCACCGGCGCGCTCAAGCTGACCATCATCGACAGCGGCGTCAGCGTCGACAACTTCATCTTCGCCACGACCAGCGGGCTGCTCGCGGTCGACACCGGCAACGGCAGCCTGGTCTGTTTCCACCAGGCCGCGACCAACGCTTTCGTGCCCGCCGTCGCCGGCACCTACCGGGCACTGGCTTTCGCCAAGAACGGCGTGACCACTGGCAGCGGCAACACCGAGACGCCCGCGGTGGGCACGGTGGCGAAGCTCAGCATCAGCCTCGACGCGAGCGGCCTGATCTCGGTCACCGACGCCGGCAGCACCGTCCTCGCCAGCGGCACCATCGCGCCGTTCGACAGCACCCTGACCACCGGCATCGGCAACGCCTGCCCGGGCATGTTCCACCTGACCATCCCGCGCATCGCCGCCGACGGCGTGACCGCGGTCAATCAGGAGCTGTTCCTGACCTTCGTCGGCGATGCGCTGATGTTCTCGTCCTTCCAGCCCGACCCGAGCGTCTCGGACATGCGGAGCTATGACTACTTCTACGGCGTGGCGCTGAAGCAGAACGCCAGCAACGGCTGATCAGTCCAACGCCGGACCCGCCTGGGTCGAACGGCCGCGCGGCGGCAGCGCGGGCCGCCGCGCGCCGCGATCACGCCTCCGCGAGCGGCAGCGTGAATGAGAAGCACGCCCCCTTGCCGGGCTCCGCTTCCGCCCAGATGCGGCCGCCGTGGCGCTGCACGATGCGCTGCGCGATCGACAGGCCGATGCCGTTGCCCTCGAACTCCTCCTCGCGGTGCAGGCGTTGGAAGACCCCGAACAGGCGCTCGGCGTGCGCCATGGCGAAGCCCACCCCGTTGTCGCGCACGTGGTAGACGACCTCGCGCTCGGCGAGGTGGGAGCCGATCGCGATCTCCGGGCGCGCGCCGGTGCGCGTGTACTTGAATGCGTTGGCGATCAGGTTGAAGAACACCTGCCGGAGCAGCACGGGGTCGCCCTGGCACGGGTGGAGCGCCGCGACGGTGACCGCGACGGCGGTGCCCGCGTGGCCGGCCTGGAGGTCCACGACCACGGCGAGCACCAGGTCGGCGATGTCGACGCGTTGGCGGTTGGGGGCCTGCTGACCGAGGCGCGCGAAGCGCAGGAGACCCGCGATCAGCTCCTCCATGTTCTTGACGTTGCGGACCACGCGCTGGAACAGGCCCTGGGCCTCGGCAGGGAACTGCGCGCCGTGCTCTTCGATCAGGATGCCCACGAACCCGCCGATGGCGCGCAGCGGGGCGCGCAGATCGTGGGAGACCGACGCGGCGAAGGACTCGAGCCCCTGGTTGATCGCCAGCAGTTCCTCGCTGCGCTCGCGCAGGCCGGCCTCGAGGTCCGCGTTCTGCTGACGCAGGGTGCGCATCATCAGGGCGCGCGACAGCACGTGCAGCAGCTCGGCGCGCCTGAATGGCTTGAGCACGTAGTCGAGTGCACCCACCCGCATCGCCTCGACCGCGGTGGCGATCGAGCCCGCGCCGGTCATGATCACCCCGACCATCGCCGGATCGATGTGCGCGGCGCGGCGCAGCAGGTCGATGCCGCCGATGCCGGGCATCTGCAGGTCGGCGAGCAGCACATCGAAGCGCGCGGTCGCGAGCGCCGCAAGGGCGGCGGCGCCGTCGGTGAAGCCGGTGGGCGCGTAGCCGCTGCCACCGAGCGTCTCGCACAGCGCCTCGAGGTGCGGCTGCTCGTCGTCGACGACGAGGATGGGGATCGGCGCCGGGGACATGCAGCGGACCGCGTCAGGGCCGCATGGGTGGAATGAGGCGGGCGAGCGCCGCGCGCAGCTCCTGCAGCTTCGGGGGCTTGCTCAGCAGGCTGTCGACGTGGCGCGGGACCTCGGCTTCGCCGGCCAGCCGCCGGCCCCAGCCGGTCAGCAGGATGACCGGGGTGCCCGGCGAAAGCGCCTTGACCGCGGCCGCGACTTCGCGGCCATCGACGTGCGGCATGCCGAGGTCGGTGAAGACCGCGGCGAAGGCCCCGGGCGAACCGAGGGCCGCGGTGAAGGCCGCGATGCCGGCGCGACCGTGGTCGGCCGTGACCACCTCGTGACCGTCGCCGGAGAGCGCCTCGCGCAGCGAGGCGAGCAGCAACGGATCGTCGTCGATGACCAGCAGGCGCAGCGGACCGGTGGCCAGGGCCGCGAGCGCGCCAAGCTCGGGCGCGACCGACGCCACTGGCATCGGGAAGGCCAGGCCCACGGTGGTGCCCTGGCCCGGCGTGCTGACGATGGCGAGCGCCGCATGGTGGCGCTGCGCGATGCCGTAGACCATGGCCAGGCCGAGGCCGCTGCCGCGCTCGCCCTTGGTGGTGAAGAACGGCTCGAGGCAGCGGCGGCGGGTCTCCTCGTCCATGCCCTGGCCGGTGTCAGCGACCTCGACCTGCACCGACGCCGCACTACCGGCCTTGGCGGCAACGCTGGTGGTGACGGTCACTACGCCACCCGTGGGCATGGCGTCGACCGCATTGAAGATCAGGTTGACCAGCGCCTCGCGGATCTCGCTGGCGACGCCCAGCACCGTCGGCAGGCCCGGGGCGAGGTGCGGTTCCATGCGCACCACCACGCCACGCCGCTGCGGCATGTCGCTCCAGCGCGCGCGGGTCAGGTCGAGCACCTGCGGGACCAGCTCGTTGAGGTCGATGGGCACCAGCGTGGTCTGGTCGTCGCCCTGGCGGAAGAATTCCCCCAGGCGCGCGACGGTGTGCGCGACGTCGCCGAGCGAGCGCTCGATGACCTGCAGGTTCCGGCGCCCCTTCTCGCTGAGGCCCGGCTCCTGCTCGAGCAGCATGTCGGTGTAGAGCATGGTCGGCGAGATCGCGTTGTTGATGTCGTGCGCGATGCCGCTGGCCATCTGGCCGAGCGCGCGCAGGCGCTCCTGCTGCAGCACCGCCTGCTGGGTCTGGCGCAGGTCGTCGTAGGACTTCTGCAGCGCGGTGTGCATCTGGTTCTGGTGCGCGGCGAGGGCCACGTGCTCGCTGACCTGCTTGAGGAACTCGCACTCGCCGCTGCTGAAGCTGCCGGCCGCCGCCCGCGCGGTGATCAGCACCCCGAAGACCGTGCCGTCGACGATCAGCGGTGCGGCGACAAAGGCGCGCAGACCGCCGCCAAGGAGGCGACGTGGGAAGGGGAAGTCCACCTGCGCGAGGTCGCCTTCGTAGACCACGCTGCCGGCCACGCACAGCGACAGGCCGTTCTGGTCGATCGGGATGGTCGCCCGCACCGGCATGGTGAGGGTCGCGGCGAGCGCCTCGCTGAGCACGCCGACGTTGGTCACGGTCAGGGCGTGCGCCGCCCGGTCGAACCGGCACATGCAGCAGAAATCGACGGGCAGCCGTTCTTCGAGGCAGCGCAGCACCACCTGGAAGATGCTATCCAGGTCCTGACGTTCGGCGATGGCGCGGGTGGTGCGGTTGAGCAGGTCGAGGCGGGCGAGCTGGGCCTGGACGCGCGCCTCGGCCTGGTGCCGGGCGGAGATGTCGCGCACGATCTTCGACGCGCCGACGATCACCCCGCGGTCATCGTGGATCGGCGAGATGGTGATCGACACCGGCAAGACGCGGCCGTCCTGGCGCACGCGCTCGGTCTCGAAGTGGTCGAGGCGCTCGCCGCGCGCGATGCGCGCGAGGATGTCCGGCTCCTCCGCGGCGCGTTCCGGCGGGATCAGGGTCAGGATTGGCCGACCGACGATGTCCGCGGCCGCGTAGCCGAACAGCAGCTCCGCGCCGCGATTCCAACTGGTGATGACGCCGGAAAGGTCCTTGCTGATGATCGCGTCGTCGGACGACTCGACGATCGCCACCAGGCGCCGCCTGGCCTCATCGGCCTTGCGACGGTCGCCGAGATCCAGGGCGAAGGCCACGCCGCTGGTACGTGAGGGATCGAGGGTCGCGGCGCCGAGCAGCACCGGTACGCGCGTGCCGTCCGGGCGCCGGTATTCCATCTCGAACGGCGCGCAGACCCCGTCGCGCTGCAGCTCGGCGAACGCGGGCGCCTCGGCCTGCGTCCACTCGGTCGGGCTGAGGGCGCAGCGCGCTACATGGCCGGTGCGCAGCTCGTCGCGGCTGTGGCCCACCAGTTCGAGGAAGCGCTGGTTGGCGTCGGTGAGGTCGCCGGACGCGTCCCAGAACAGGATGCCGAGCATGTTGGAATCGAAGACGCTCTTGAAACGCGCCTCGCTGCGCGCCAGGGCCTCGACCACGCGCGTGCGCTCCGCGACTTCCGCGCGCAGGGCGGCATTGGCCGCCTCCAGCTCGGCGGTGCGCGCGCGCACCCGCTGCTCGAGTTCGCCA
>JACDGQ010000229.1 GCA_013821615.1 Planctomycetota bacterium | reverse complement strand
GGCCGGTGCGCTGCTCATCGACGGCATCGGCGACGCGCTCTACCTGCCGGCCGCGGCCGACCCGCGCCGCCAGGCCTACACCATCCTGCAGGCGGTGAAGGCGCGCATCACCCGCGCCGACTACGTCGCCTGTCCGTCGTGCGGACGCACGCTCTTCGACCTCATCGAGGTCACCGCGCACATCAAGGAGGTCACCAACCACCTCGACGGCGTGACCATCGCGATCATGGGCTGCATCGTCAACGGACCGGGCGAGATGGCCGACGCCGACTTCGGCTTCGTCGGGTCCGGCCCGGGCAAGGTCGACCTCTACCGCGGCCGCGACAAGGTGCGCACCGGCATCGCCTTCGTCGGCGCCCGCGCCGAGCTGATCGGCCTGATCAAGGAAGCGGGGAAGTGGAAGGAGCCGGCGGAAAGTCCGATCGCCGGATAGCCGGAGAGCTGGACACCCGGACAGCCGGACAGCCAGATAAAACAAGAGGAACGGAGGAACGGAGGAGAGGCTGGGTGGAGATGAGCCAAGCCAAAGTCTGAAATTCCGCACTCCGTTCCTCCGTTCCTCTTGTTTTATTCGGCTGTCCATCCGCCAGGTCGAAGCGAGATCCCGGGTTCCGGCCCTTGCCGCGGAGGGCGGCCGGGGCTAACCTTCATAGCCCTGGCGACATGCCTCGGGCATCGGGAAGAAGCCCATGCGCGCCATCATCATCTGCATCATCGTCGTGGTCGGTGGCATGCTCGCACGGCTCGCCGCCGAGAGCGATCCGCCGACGCTGGCGATCGGCGCCAAGGCGCCCGACTTCACCCTGCCCGGTGTGGACGGCAAGAACCACAGCCTGGGCGATTACGCGGCGGCCAAGGTCCTGGCCGTGGTGTTCACCTCCAACCACTGCCCGACCGCCCAGGAATACGAGGAACGCCTCAAGGCGATCGCCGCCGACTACCAGGGGAAGGGCGTGGCGCTGGTGGCGATCAGCCCGAACAGCGAGAAGGCGCTGCGCCTCGACGAGCTCGGCTATACCGACCTCAACGACTCGCTGTCGGAGATGAAACTGCGCGCCGACTACCTGCACTTCAACTTTCCGTACCTCTACGACGGCGCCACCCAGGTGGTGTCGCGGACCTACGGGCCGAGCTCGACGCCGCACGCCTTCGTCTTCGACGCCGCGCGGATCCTGCGCTACGAAGGGCGCATCGACGACAACGAGCGCGAGTCGGTGGTCACGGTCAAGGACCTGCGCGTAGCCATTGACGCGGTCCTTGCCGGCACGCCGGTGGCGACGCCGCACACGCCGTCGCTGGGCTGCTCGACCAAGTGGCTCGACAAGCAGGACGAGGCCAAGGCCTACCTCGCCGAAATCGAGAAGGAGCCGGTGACCCTCGCCCTGGCCGGCGACCAGGCCCTGGCCGAGCTGATGGCGAACACGGGCGGCAAGCTGCGCCTGATCAACTGCTGGGGCCTGACCTGCGGGCCATGCGTGCGCGAGTTGCCGGAGCTGGTCAACATCGAACGCTGGTACCGCGGCCGCGACTTCGAGCTGGTGACGGTCTCAACCGACTTCCCCGAGGACCAGCCGAAGACGCTGGCCATGCTCCAGAAGGTCCACGCCTCGGGCCGCAACCTGCTCTTCGCGGAAGCCGACAAGTACAAGCTGCTCGCCGCCCTCGACAAGGAATGGGACGGCGCCCTGCCCTACAGCGTGCTGATCGCGCCAGGCGGCAAGGTCGTGTACCGGCACACCGGGGCGGTCGATCCGCTGGCGCTACGTCGGGTGATCCTCAAGAATTTGAAATGAGGGTCCGGAAGTCCGGAAGTCCGGAAGTCGGACAGCCCAGGTTCCTCGCGTGTGAACGGACCAACCCAGTTCCAGGCGGCACGGGCGCGCGCAGCATCATCACCCCCGCGTACCAAGACTTCCGGACTTCCGGACCCCGGACTTCCGGACCAGTTTCGCCGCTAGGCGAAACTGCTCACGTACGGCAGCTTCCCCGCCGTCGCGCGCACCTGCGGCAGGCCGGCGATCAGTTCGCTGGTCGCGTCCCACTGGCCGGTGAGGAACTGCTGGCGGTGGCCGGCGCCCATCTGCGCCTTCCAGGTCTGGCCGCCGACGCGCACCTCGAGCTTGTCGATGTCGACAGCGACCTGCGCGGCCGGGTCCTTCACCACCGCGGCCTGGATGGCCTCGCTGTCGGCAACGCTGACGCGCAGGCAGGGCAGGCCCATCGCAACGCAGTTGCCGAAGAAGATCTCGCTGTAGCTGACCGCGACGATGGCGTCGATGCCCCACTTGGCGAGCGCCTGAGGCGCGTGCTCGCGCGACGAGCCGCAGCCGAAGTTGCTGTTGGCGACCAGGACCTTGGCGCCGGTGAAGCGCTGATCGTCGAAGGCGTGGGTCTTGCCCGCCGCGGTGAGCTGCCGGCGATCGTCCTCGAAGGCGTGCTCGCCGAGCCCGTCAAAGGTCACGCAGCGCAGGAAGCGCGCCGGGATGATGCGGTCGGTGTCGATGTCGTTGCCGACCACGGGGACGGCGCGGCCGGAGATCAGGGAGATGGTGGCGCTCATGGTCAGTTTTTCTTCTGGAGAGATTCAGACGTGTTCAGCACCGCGCGCACATCGCTGACCTTGCCCTCGAGGGCCGCGATCGCGACCATCGCCGGGCTCATCAGCAGGGTGCGGCCCGAGGGCGAGCCCTGACGGCCCTTGAAGTTGCGGTTCGACGACGAGGCGCTGACCTGGCGGCCCTTGAGCTTGTCCGGGTTCATCGCCAGGCACATCGAACAGCCGGCGTTGCGCCACTCGAAGCCGTGCGCCGTGAAGATCTTGTCCAGGCCCTCGGCTTCGGCCGCGACCTTCACGGCCTCACTGCCGGGGACGATGAAGGCCTTGACCTTGGCGTTGACCTGCCCGCCGTGCGCGGTGATGACCTTGGCGGCCTCGCGCAGGTCGCTGATGCGGCCGTTGGTGCACGAGCCGATGAAGGCCACGTCGATGACGACGCCGGCGATTGGCTGCCCGGCCTTGAGATCCATGTACTGGTACGCCTCGTCGATGGTCGCCCACTCGTCCTGGGTGAACGACTCCTTGGCCGGGATGCTCTCGCCGACGCCGACGCCGTGGTCGGGCGAGATGCCCCACGTCACGGTCGGCTCGATGTCTTCGGCGCGGAAGGTCTTGATGTCGTCGAACTGGGCGTCGGCGTCGCTGGCGATCGAGGTCCACCACGCCACGGCCTTGGCCCAGTTGTCGCCCGTGGGCGCGTACTCGCGGCCCTTCAGGTAGTCGAAGGTCACCTGATCGGGGTTGACGTAGCCGCAGCGCGCGCCGCCCTCGATGGCCATGTTGCACACCGTCATGCGCTCCTCCATCGACATGGCGGAGAAGGTGCTGCCGGCGAACTCGTACGCGAAGCCGACGCCGCCCTTGGCGGTGAGCTTGCGCAGGATGTGCAGGATGACGTCCTTGGCGTAGACACCGGACTTGAGGCGGCCGTCGACCTGGATCTTGCGCACTTTCAGGCGCGACATCGACAGGGTCTGGGTGGCCAGCACGTCGCGCACCTGGCTGGTGCCGATGCCGAAGGCGATGGCACCGAAGGCGCCGTGGGTGGCGGTGTGGCTATCGCCGCAGGCCACGGTCATGCCGGGCTGGGTCAGGCCCTGCTCGGGGGCGATGATGTGCACCACGCCCTGCTTGCCCGAGCCGGGCTCGAACAGGCGGATGCCGTACTCGCGGCAGTTGCGCGCGATCGCCACCATCATCTCCTCGGCCAGGCCGTCGGCGTAGGGCCGCGACTGGTCCTCGGTCGGGACGATGTGGTCGACGGTGGCGACGCTGAGCTCGGGGAAGGGCACCTTCAGGCCCTTGGCGCGCAGGTCGGCGAAGGCCTGCGGGCTGGTGACCTCGTGGATCATGTGCAGGCCGATGAAGAGCTGGTTCTGCCCGCTGGGCAGGGTGCGGACGGTGTGGAGGTCCCAGACCTTGTCGAAGAGCGTGCGGCTACTCATGCCAATCCTCAGGGTGAGGGGCCAAAATGGCGCCCGGGCCGGGCCAGACAAGCCCCGGGTGGGGCGCGTTGCCACAGGACCCTGCGGCGCACCACCCAGCCTCGTCTGCCCCGACTGGCTCTGGTATTGTGATTTGGGAACGGGGCAACACGATCGACCCACGCATGTTGAAGCTCGAAGTCTTGAATACCGCCTTCAAGGGCAAGCAGTTCCGTTTCAAGGAGGGCCTTGTGGTCGGGAGTGCCGAGGGCTGCGCCATCCGCGCCCAGCACACCGGGATGCAGCCCGAGCACGCGCGCTTCTACACCGACAACAACCACTCGATGGTCGAGATCGCCTGCAAGGAGGCGCACCTCTACATCAATGGCCGCGACGTGGTGCGCAGCGAACTGCGCCACCAGGACGAGATCACCATCGGCCCCCTGCGCCTGCGCGTGGTCGATGACTCGCGGGTCAGCTCGGGGGCGATGCAGCTCGACCAGCTGCTCACCGAGATGGAGGGCCAGGAGGCCACCGAAACGCTCTACGACTTCGCCCGCGAGGACCTCTTCTATCTGTCCACCAAGGACCCGGCCCTGCGCACGCGGATCAATTTCGTGATCCCGAGCAAGGACAAGTTCATCGATCAGGCCCAGGTCTTCCTCGCCCGCCTGGTCAAGGGCGGCACCATGGACGAGCAGCAGGTCGACTCCTTCATGACCTGCGCCAAGGAGCTCATCCTCAACGCCCACCGCCATGGTCACACCTACGATGAGAGCAAGCGCATCACCCTGCGCTTCCGCGACGCCGGCGACCGCATCTCGCTGACCATCATCGACGAGGGCAAGGGCTTCGACCACCGCGGCCTGCTCGCCAAGGTCAATGAGAAGGACGCCGCCCAGGCTGCGCGCGAACGCTACCAGGCCGGCGGTTTCGGCGGCCTCGGCTTCAAGCTGATCACCAAGCTGGCCAAGGACCTGACCTATAATGAGTCGGGCAACCAGGTGACCTTCACGGTCATGAAGCAGCCCACGGCCTGAGGGGAAGGCGGCTGGCGCCGGCCTGCTGACGGCTGACGGCTGACGGCTCGTGCCCATGGTCGCTGGCGGAAATCGGAACGGCGACCCGTCCCGGAATTATCACGAACCGGCGCACAACACCGGTTCGTCCGCTGTCAGCAGTCTGCCGTCAGCCGTCTGCTGTCTGCTGTCTGCTGTCTGCTGTCCACTGTCTGCTGTCTGCTGTCCGCTGTCTGCCGTCAGCCGTCAGCCGTCAGCCGCCAGCCGTCTGCCGTCAGCCTTCAGCCTTCAGCCATCCAGTGGCGCCCGCTCCCCAAGCATCTAGTCTGCACGCGTACGCGGGCATGGCGGAACTGGCAGACGCGCGGGATTTAGGTTCCCGTACCGCAAGGTGTGTGGGTTCGAGTCCCTCTGTCCGCACCAGCGCCCACGATCCGGCCCGTCCGGGTCGTGGGCTTTCTCTACAGCCTGGATGCTTGCGGAGGGGCTGCGCGCGCCCAAGACGGTGATCCCGGCGCACGACCTCACGTGCGCGGTGTCCGCCACGAGTACGCACCGCGCGGCCGCTGCTCCCTTCCTCCGATGCACGATCCATGATCCTCGCGGGCGCCCACCGACCCGATCTGCTGCGCGCCGAAACCCTCCCCGACCTGTTCGAGGCCAGCGCGCGCGCGCACCCCGAGCATCCTGCGCTGATCGCCGGCCGGCGCACGCTCAGCTACGGAG
>JACDGQ010000228.1 GCA_013821615.1 Planctomycetota bacterium | reverse complement strand
CGCGTGCTGTGCGCCGACGCCGCGGTCTCGGCCAGCCGCCTGGCGCTGGTGCGCGCGGCGCGCGGCGCGCTCGGTGAAGGACTGCGGCTGATGGGGCTGGGGGCGCCGGATCGGATGTGAGGGGACAGCGGAGGGAAGACGGGGACGGCCGGAGGGGTGGAGGGAAGAAGGGGACAACTCGTGATTTGAGCGCGGTCCCGCCCGCGGCGCATCATACCTGGAACGTGGAATACGCCGCATACGCTGCCACCGCACCCGGGAAATGCAGAAGCCGCACATTCCAGATTGCACCCTGTTCTTCGACCTCGCCTTCCCCCTCGTGCCTGGTGCCTGCTGCCTCCCTCCTCCGGCTGTCCCCTTCGCCCTCCTGCCGTCCCCTTCTCCCCTCCGGTCCCCCTCCCATGCCCGATCTCCGCGCCTCCCTCCGCCTCGCCTACGGTGCGCATGCGCGCCAGCACTACGATCTGTTCGTGCCTGAAAAGCCCGCCAGCGGCGTGCTGGTGGTGGTGGTCCACGGCGGCTGGTGGACGCACGGCCGGCACGAGGACCTGCGGCCCTTCTGCTTGGCCCTGGCCGAGGCCGGCTTCGCCTCGGCGGCGCTCGGCTACCGGCTGCTCGGGGATGGTGCCCGCTACGGCCAAGAGACGGTCGACGACATCAAGCTGGGCGCATCCAAAGCCCTCGAGGAGGCCGCGGTCGCCGGCCTGGGCGGCAATGCCATCATCCTGCTGGGCAGCGGCGCCGGCAGCCTGCTCGCCCTGACCGCGGCGGCCCAGCTCGGCGAGGAGAAGGTGCTGCAGGTGCGCGTGCGCGGCGTGGCCGCCTGCGGCGTCAGCCCGACCCTCGAGCACTGGGAAGGCATCACCGCGCCGGTGGCGCGCGCCCTCGACCAGTTCGCCGGCACCCATCGCCACGAGCTCAGTCCCATGCACCTCAAGGCCGACGGCTTCCCGCCGCTGCTGCTGCTGCACGGCGACAGCGATGAGGAGGTGCCGGCGCGCATCGCCCAGCGCCTGCACGCCCGCGTCGTCGAAGCCAACGAGTCGAGCACCTTCGCCGTGCTCAGCGGCCTCGGCCACCAGTTCATCGAGCAGGCCAACGACCGCGGCGCGCGCACCGCCCTCGAGCGCCTGGTGCCCTTCCTGCAGGAGCACGGCCGCGACCTGCAGCGCGAGGCGCTGTTCGCCGGGCGCCGCGAATAGGCCTGCCAAGCGGCTTCAGCCCGCGGCGCTGCGCCCGGGCTGATCGTCCGCCTCGACCTCGGCGACGATGTCGAGCAGTTCCTGGGCGCACACGAAGCAGCCGGAACTGCAGCACTTCAGCCGCGTGCGGTCCTCCTCGCCGTCGAGCAGGCGGGCGATGCGCCCGCGCAGCGCCGACGAATAGTTGCGCCTCGCCAAGGCGGCCTCGATGCGTGCGTCGCGGTCCATCGTCAAGGGTCTACCCCGCAGGGCAGAGCGGGGCAAGCTCAGCGGCGCAGCTTTCGGCGGAATGGCTGCGGCGCGCGTCACGCGGACGCCGCCGGCGTCAGGGCGGCAGGTTGCTGGGGGGGCCGCACCGCGGGCTGAAGCCATGCCCAGGGCATGCGCACGCCCCGGACCTGATGTCCAGCCGCTGAGCAGCAACCCCCTCCGGACCGCCGCGGATCCTGGCATGGAAACCGCTCTCGGCAGGATGACCCTGCACCCAGGCACTCTCAGGAAACGCACATGACGTCATCAGCCCCGCTCATCCCCCGCCTCTGCGCCTTCGTTCTGCTGGTTGCCGGTGCCAGCGCCGCCCAGCTGACCGCTGCCGACGACAGCGCCATCCCGCAGGTGGGGGCCGAGAACAATACCGCCGCCGGTTCCACCAAGGGCCTGCATTCGTGGGAGCTGCCCGCGCTGACCATCCAGGGGGCCCCGCGCTCCGATCTGCGCGACGACGACCTGGTCGGCAGTTATGGCCAGCCGCGCTGGTCGACCTCGCGCCGCTTCACCGAGGTGCGCACCTATGTCATCCCCGCAGGGCAGTTCGATTTCGAATACTGGCTGTTCATCTCGCAGCCGACCAAGCGCGAGAAGGATGACGCCGCGGCCGCCGGTCAGCCCAAGCCCAAGGCCGAGGTGAAGCAGCAATACGAGGCCGAGATGGGCCTGGGCTACCGCTTCCAGCTCGACCTCTACCAGGTCTACGTCAAGGACGGCAGCAATGGCGACAACGCCCTCGACGCCACCAAGTTCGAGATCCGCTGGGCATTCGCCGACTGGGGCCGGATCTGGGGCAACCCCACCGCCTACGTCGAGTGGGAACAGGCCGCCCACGGCGCCGACAGCGCCGAGGTCAAGCTGCTGCTGAGCGACGACATCACCACGCGCTGGGCGTGGGCGACCAACCTGGTCGCCAAGCGCAAGACCGGTGACAACCGCGCGCTGTCCGCGGAGTGGAACAGCGCCATCGCCTACTCCGCCATCGATCAGAAGCTGAGCATCGGCGCCGAGCTCGCCCTCGCCCAGGTTTCCGAGCTCGAGGATGCGGCCGGCAGCCACCGCATCCACCATTACGAGGCCGCCGTCGGCCCGTCGATCCGCTTCACGCCCATTCCCCAGGCGCACATCATCGTCAGCCAGCTGGTGGGACTGAACAGCAACACCAGTGCGGCGAAGACGGTGGCGATTTTGGGCTGGGAGTTCTGAACGGCCGGACGGCCGCGGCTGATGGCTGATGGCTGATGGCCGATGGCCGATGGCTGACAGCTGACAGCTGACGGCGGATAGCAGATAGCAGATAACGGATAGCCGATAGACGTCGTGGGCGGCTCCGACTCCAGGCGGCAGCCGGGGGCGCCGCGCCTTGCGGTGGGGGGTGGGCGGCGGATGCTGATGGGCATGTCACTACGAACCCGCCAGATCCTCGTCGCCAGCGGCCTGCTCGTCCTCATCTGCGCCTGGTACTGGTGGTGGAGCCGGCCCGAGGTGCAGGTGCCGCGCACGTTCGCGCGTATCCAGCAGGGCATCCAGGAGACGTCAGCGGGGCTGGTCATCGACCAGCTCCATCCCGACTACAATGTCGCAGGCAACTGGTCCGGCCAGCTCGCCCAGGTCGGGGAAGAGGTCCCCGGCAAGCCCGATGCACGCGCCCTGGCCCGCCAGGGCCTGGGCGCGCTGCTGCTCATGCACCGCGACGATCCCTTCACCTTCTCCTACCATATCGATTCGCTCACCCGGGGCGACGACGGCGAGGTCACCGCAGAGGTCAGCATCCAGATCGGCACGCGCAGCGGCAGCGGCGCGCCGCTGCTCGATCCGCCGTTGCTGCGCCACCGCTTCGTCCTGGCGCGCAGCGGCTGGCTCTCGGCCGCCTACCTGATCCGCTCGCATGAACCGATCCATCTCGCACTGTGAAGGGGAGAAGGGGAAGGCAGGAGGGCGTGAGGGAAGAAGGGCGGACGAGCGGAAGGGACATCAAAAAGACAACCCTGACTTCATGATCGAGATCGAGGTGAATTTTCAGCCGAGACCACGACATTCCCTGTGCTGATGCGGTCGGCCTATGCCTTCTATCCTTCTTCCCTCCCGCCCTCCTGCCTTCCCCTTCTCCCCTCCTGCTTCCCTACCCATGATGATACGGCGTCCCCGCCAGGATGGTCGCCGCGCGGTAGAGCTGCTCGATGAGCAGCAGATGCGCCAGCGGATGCGGCAGGGTCAGGGCACCCAACGACAGCACCGCCTGCGCCGTCGCCCGGCTCGGCGCGTGGTGGCCGTAGGCGTCTCCGACCAGGAAGGCGACCTCGCCGTGCGCCATGGTCCATTTGCGGAGCAGCGCGGCGAGCCCCGCGCTGGTCGGTTGCTCTCCGCGCTCGTCGAGGGCGACGCGCCAGCGCGCCGAATCCGGCCACAGCACGGCCTCGCCTTTGGGCTCCTTCTCGACCACGGTCAGCGATCCGAAGCGTTGGAAGCGCTTGAGGTACTCAGCGCGCAGGGCGAGCACGTGCGCATCGCGCAGGCGGCCGTGCTGGACGACGACTAGTCGCATTGGCCGGATGCACACCTGCGACCACGGGAAAGGTGCGGAGTGCGGAGTGCGGAGTGCGGAGTGCGGGAAACCGCCGTAGCCCGGAAATCCCTGGCTTCATCCGGCGAGGTGCTGTTGCGCACCATCACCCCGTGACCGCAGCCACTCACTCCGCACTCCGCACTCCGCACCCCGCACCCCTCCCCCCGCCTCACTCCTCATCCCCCTGCCCGCGGCTCCGTCGACTGAAGTACCGGGTACGGAATTCGAGCACCCAGGCGGAAAAGCGGTCCGCCTCGATGGCCTCGCGCATCGCCCGCATCAGATCCTGATAAAAGTGCAGGTTGTGGATGGTCATCAGGGTCTCGCCCAGAGTCTCGCCGGCGAAAGTCAGATGGCGCAGGTACGAACGGCTGTAGCCGGTGGCGCAAGTATAGCAGGCGCACGCGGTGTCGATGGGGTAGCGGTCCTTGCGGAACTTCTTGTCCTGGATGCGCTGCTTGCCGTCCCAGGTGAAGACCGTGCCCTCGCGCGCGTAGCGCGTGGGGATCACGCAATCGTGGATGTCCATGCCCTGCTCGACCGAAGCGACCAGGTCCTCGGGCAGACCGACGCCCATCAGGTAGCGGACCTTGTCGGCCGGTAGCAGCGGCGCGGTGTGGCGGACGATGCGCACCATCGCCTCGTGGCCCTCGCCGACCGACACGCCGCCGATGGCGTAGCCGGGCAGGTCGAGCGAGACCAGCTGGGCGGTGGCGTGGGCGCGCAGCTCCAGGTCCATGCCGCCCTGGATGATGCCGAAGAGGTGCTGATGCTCGGCGAGCGGCACCGCCACGCATCTCTGCAGCCAGCGGAAGGTGCGCTCGACGCTCGCGGCGACGTATTCACGGGCGGCGGTGTGCTCGACGCACTCGTCGAAGGCCATCACGATGTCGGCGCCCAGGCGGCGCTGCACGTCCATCGAAGTCTCCGGCGAGAGCATCGCCGCCACCCCGTCGTCGACGAAGCGGAAGCGCACGCCCTCTTCGCTGATCTGGCGGTCGGGCAGGCTGAACACCTGGAAGCCGCCGGAGTCGGTGAGGATGGTCGACTTCCAGTGCATGAGCGCATGGAGTCCGCCGTGGCGCTCCACCATCTGGGTGCGGTCGGCGAGGCTGAGATGGTAGGTGTTGGCCAGGACCACCTGGGCGCCAGTGGCCGCGACCTGCTCCGGCGTCACGCACTTCACCGCCGCCTGGGTGCCAACCGGCATGAAGGCCGGGGTCTCGACCACGCCATGCTTGGTGACGAAGCGCCCCCGCCGCGCACGGCCGCTGGTCTTGAGCACGCGGAAGCGCAGTCCTCCGCCCGGGGTCCAGGTCGGCATCTCGGCATCGTTCATGGGCGGCATGGTCGGGAGGGAAGCAGGGGGCGCAATTGGAGAGAGGCTGGCCGAGGCCAGATTGCTGACGGCGGAGGGCGGACAGGGGACACCTGACAACGCACAGCGGGCGGCATCGCTCATCGACGACCTCCCAGGATGCTCCCCGACCCGAGCGCAAACCGCAGGGCAACGAACTGCACCTTGCTGTCTGCAGCCAGCTGTCTGCTGTCTGCTGTCTGCTGTCTGTGTGCGACCGGAGACAAGGGTGACACCACAAACCGGGGACATGGGTGACACCTTCAACAGGTTTTGGGGCCGGTTGAACTGAGCGGCTTTTGATGGCCGCCGGGTTTCGACGCCCTCTGGAGCGC